>NZ_JBHYVA010000402.1:0-7762 GCF_042750055.1 Streptomyces sp. NPDC059456 | reverse complement strand
CACCCCGCCCGTGGGTGCCGGCCCGGGCGGCGATCCCGGCCGCCCGCCCGGCAGCCCCGGCTCCCGCCAAGATCCGCCCCTCACCCCGACCGCCACCCCCGGCTCCGGCCCCGGTGCCGATCCCGCCGCCGGCTCCGGCCGCGGCCCCGGCTCCGGGCGCACCTGCGGCCCCGGCCCCCGGGCCGGTCCCGGTTCCGGGCGCGCCCGCGCCTCCGGTTTCCGCCGCCGTCCGGGCTCCGTTCACCGAACCGGGCCCGGTTCCCAGGGCGGGCCCGGCTCCGGGTGAACCCGTACCCCCGGCCCCCCGGCCGGGCTCGGCTTCGGTCGGGGCCGTGGGTCGTGGCGTGGGGCGGGGGGCGTCCAGGGCGTCCAGGGCGCCGATTCCGGTGGGGGTGGCGGGGTCCGCCGTGGGTCCGGGGCCCGGGGTGGCACCGGGCAGGGGTGCGGGGGTCGACGGGCCCCCGGTGGCGGGGCCCGGGCCCGGTGCCGGTTCGAGCGCCCTCTTGGCCGTCGTGTCGTCCATCGCGATCCCCCTGCCCCGCCCGCCCCGGCATGCTCCGGCAAGCTCTGGCGCGCACTGTAATGGACACGCCCAACCGAATCCGGAGGCGGGCGGTCCAGTAGCTCGTGCGCGCGTGGAGAACGGCTGGAATCCGTACCGTCGTGGGGAGGCGTCTCGTTTCCAGGGCGAGCGAAGAGGGTGGCATCCGCGCAGGCAGAACCCCTTGATCGACAGGTGGCACGTTTTGCCACTCGCCTTGGAGCCGGTCGGTTTCGGCCATGTCTCGTTCATCCAGAGTTCTTCGACGGCCAACAGCCTCGACGGCATGAAGAAGGCACTCCTCGCCGCGACCGCAGTCGCCTCCGCGCTCACCGCCTCCCTGGTCGCAGCTCCCGCCGCCACCGCCGCCTCGGCCTCCACCGGGTGGGACCTCCCCTGGACCGCCCACCACCACAGCCGGACCTCCGTCCCCTTCACCGAGGCCACCGTCACCGCCGCCGGCACGAGCGGCACGAGCGGCACGTTCACCCTGAAGTGGAAGGCCCCCGGCACCAAGCGGGTCGAGATCAAGGCGAACGGCAAGGTCGTCGCCAAGGGCGGCTCCGAGGGCACCGCCACCGTGTCGGGGCTGCCCGCCGCCGACCGGCAGTGGTTCGACTTCACGCCCGACCGCGGCGTCGGCCTGCACCTCGCCGACCGGCTGATCACGCTGGAGGGCACGGCCAACTTCCGTGATGCGGGCGGCTACCGCACCACCACCGGCCAGTGGGTCAAGATGGGCGAGGTCTACCGCTCCGACGCCCTCAGCAAGCTCACCGCCGCCGACCTCGCCAAGCTCCAGCGGCTGCGCGTGAAGACCGTCTTCGACCTCCGCATGGAGGGCGAGCGCACCACCGACCCCGACAAGGTCCCGTCCGGCGCCACGTACACCGTCGCCGACGTCTTCGCGGGCTCCGGTTCCTTCCAGGCCATGCCGAAGTCCCCCGACGAGGCCGTCAGGGCCATGGTCGACGCCGAGAAGGCGATGGTCGCCGGCGACGGCGGGAAGAAGGCCTACGCCCGGGTCTTCGAGGGCCTGGAGCGCGACCGCGACCGTGCGGTGCTCTTCCACTGCACCGCCGGCAAGGACCGCACCGGCTGGGCGAACGCCGCCCTGCTGACCGCCCTCGGCGTGCCGGGCGACACCGTCATGGCGGACTACCTGGCCAGCAACGACTACCGCAAGGCCGCCAACGACGCGATCCTGTCGCACCTGCCGGCTCCGCAGGCCGCCGTCTACAAGCCGATGCTCGACGTGCGCCCCGAGTACCTGAACTCCGGCTACGACGAGGTCAAGGCGAGGTACGGCACCTTCGACCGCTACCTGAAGGACGGGCTCGGCATCGACGCCCGCGAGCTGAAGCAGCTCAAGAAGGACCTCCTGGTCGGCTGACCCGGCCCGCCACGACGTACGGGAGGGCCCGTCCGGGGTTGTTCCCGGCCGGGCCCTCCCGCGTGCCCGCCGTGCGGCGGGCTCAGGACCTCAGTGGGCGCCGAGGTGGCTGAAGTTCGCCCACTCCTTCTCCTTCTCCTTCGTGCAGCTGTCGGTGTACAGGGGGCCGACGGCCGCCGGGACACCGGCGAAGTGGGAGCAGTTGGACGCGGCGGCCGCGTGACCGGCCTTGAAGGCGTCGATGTCGACACCGTCGGCCAGGGCGGCGCCCGCAGCACCCAGCATGATGCCGGCGGCCAGGGCGGAAGCGGTGAGGGCGGTACGGAAACGCATGACTCTCCCGGAGTTCTCTTCGAGGGCGCGCCAGCACATCGGCGCGTCGGCCGGTGCAACAGCACGCGACGACTCCGGGGAACGGCCATTCACCCCAATGGCCAGGCAGTATCGTTTCGACAACGCCCACTCGTGGGACCCCGCGGTCCCTCCCGTGCCCCTACTCCAGTACCGGCAGCAGCTCCGGCAGGTGCCCGTCCGAGGCCAGGGCCGCCCGCTGCCGCTCCTGCGGCACCTCCCCGTACAGCGTCGTGCGCGGCTTCGCGGGCCGGCCGGCGGCCTCCGCGACGGCGATCAGGTCCCGTACGGACTTGTACGAGCCGTAACTCGATCCGGCCATCCGGGAGATGGTCTCCTCCATCAGCGTGCCGCCGAGGTCGTTGGCCCCCGACCGCAGCATCTCGGCCGCGCCCTCCGTGCCCAGCTTCACCCAGCTCGTCTGGATGTTGGTGATGTGCGGGTGCAGCAGCAGCCGCGCCATCGCCGTCACCGCCCGGTTGTCGCGGACCGTCGGGCCGGGCCGGGCGATGCCCGCCAGGTACACGGGCGCGTTGGTGTGGATGAACGGCAGCGTCACGAACTCGGTGAAACCGCCGGTCTGCTGCTGGATCCGGGCCAGCGTGCGGAAGTGCCCGAGCCAGTGCCGCGGCTGGTCCACGTGCCCGTACATCATGGTCGACGAGGACCGGATGCCCAGCTCGTGCGCCGTGGTGACGACGTCGATCCAGTCCGCCGTAGGCAGTTTGCCCTTGGTCAGCACCCAGCGGACCTCGTCGTCCAGGATCTCCGCCGCCGTGCCCGGGATGGAGTCCAGGCCGGCCTCCTTGGCCGCGGTCAGCCACTCCCGTACGGACATCCCGGTCCGCGTCGCGCCGTTGACGACCTCCATCGGGGAGAACGCGTGCACGTGCATCCCCGGCACCCGCGCCTTCACCGCGCGCGCGATGTCGAAGTACGCCGTCCCCGGCAGGTCCGGGTGGATGCCGCCCTGCATGCACACCTCGACCGCGCCCACGTCCCAGGCCTGGGCCGCCCGGTCGGCGACCTGCTCCAGGGACAGCGTGTACGCATCGGCGTCCGTCCGGCGCTGCGCGAAGGCGCAGAACCGGCAGCCGGTGTAGCAGACGTTCGTGAAGTTGATGTTCCGCGTGACGACGTACGTGACGTCGTCGCCCACCACCGATGCCCGCAGGTCGTCCGCGATCCGGCACAGCGCGTCCAGCGCCGGGCCGTCCGCGTGCAGCAGGGCGAGGGCCTGGTCGTCGGTGAGCTTCGTCGGGTCGTCGGCGGCCTGCGCGAGCGCCGCCCGCACGTCGGTGTCGATGCGCTCGGGGACCATGCCGGGCGCCGCCGCCTCGCGCAGCGCCTCCCAGTCGCCGTACACCTCGTCGAAGTCGGCGCGCCGGTCGCCCGTGCGGCCCTCCGAGTCGATGGCGGTGTGCAGGTCGGTGCGCCCCACGGAGGTGAACGCCTCCTCCGGCTCCTGCCACGGGTGCCCGGTGACCACGGCATCGGGGTCGGCCAGCCCGGTCTGCGGATCGGCCAGCGCCCGTACGTGCGGCAGCAGCCGCGGGTCCAGCCAGGGCTCGCCGCGCTGGACGAACTCCGGGTACACGCACAGCCGTTCGCGCAGCTCGAAGCCGGCCGCCGCGGACTGCTCGGCCAGGACGTCGATCTGCGGCCAGGGCCGCTCGGGGTTCACGTGGTCGGGGGTCAGTGGCGAGACGCCGCCCCAGTCGTCGATGCCGGCCCGGATCAGCCGCGCGTACTCCCCGTCGACCAGGTTGGGCGGCGCCTGCAGGCAGCCCGAGGGGCCCATGATGTGCCGGGCGACGGCGACCGTCGCGACGAGGTCGTCCAGCTCGGCGTCGGGCATGCCGCGCATCGCCGTGTCCGGCTTGGCACGGAAGTTCTGGATGATCAGCTCCTGCACGCCGTGGTACGAGCGCGCGACCCGGCGCAGCGCGAACAGCGAATCGGCGCGCTCCTCGTAGGTCTCCCCGATGCCGATGAGCAGCCCGGAGGTGAAGGGGACGGAGGAGCGTCCGGCGTCCTCCAGCACGCGCAGGCGTACGGCCGGCTCCTTGTCGGGGGAACCGTGGTGCGGGCCGCCCGGCTCGGACCACAGCCGGGTGGCGGTGGTCTCCAGCATCATCCCCATCGAGGGCGCCACCGGCTTGAGCCGCTGGAAGTCCGCCCACGACATCACACCCGGGTTCAGGTGGGGCAGCAGGCCCGTCTCCTCCAGGATCAGGATGGAGACGGCCCGCACGTAGGAGATGGTGTCGCTGTACCCCTGGGCCTCCAGCCACTCCCGCGCCTCGGGCCAGCGGTCCTCGGGCTTGTCGCCGAGGGTGATGAGCGCTTCCTTGCAGCCGAGCGCGGCGCCCTTGCGGGCGACGTCGAGGACCTCGTCGGGGGACATGAACATCCCGTGCCCGGCCCGGCGGAGCTTGCCGGGGACGGTGGCGAAGGTGCAGTAGTGGCACTTGTCGCGGCACAGGCGGGTGAGGGGGATGAAGACGCTCTTGGAGTACGTGATGACGCCGGGCCGCCCGGCGGCGGCGAGGCCGGCGTCGCGGACCCGGGCGGCGGAGGCGGCGAGGTCTTCGAGGTCCGCGCCGCGCGCCTGGAGGAGTACGGCCGCCTCGGTCGCGTCGAGCGCGACGCCGTCGCGGGCCCGCCTGAGTGCGCGGCGCATCGCGTTTTCGGTCGGAGTCGTCATGCGGTGAGCATACGATCCGACGTCCCGCCCGCGAGGGGGCTCCTCGTCCTCATCGCATCAGCTCACCGGCGTTGACCAGGAGGGACTGGCCGGTTATCGCCCGCGCACGGTCGGAGGCCAGGAACACGGCGGCGTCCGCCACGTCCCCGTCGGTGGCCAGGTCGGGCAGTGCCATGCGCTCCGTGAGCCGGGCGTGCACCTCGGCTTCGGGGACGCCCTCGGTGTGCGCGGTGAAGGTGACGAAGGCCTGTACGGGCGGGCCCCACATCCAGCCGGGCAGCACGGTGTTGACCCGGATCCGGTACGGGCCCAGCTCGCGGGCCATCGAGTACATGGCCGAGGTCAGCCCGCCCTTGGAGGCGGCGTACGCGGCCTGCTGCACCTCGTTGGGCGCGGCCACGGCGGACTGCGTGCCGATGATGACGACGGATCCGCCGCGCTCCTTGAGCGCGGGCAGACAGGCACGGGTCATGCGGAGGGTGCCCAGCAGGTTCACGTCGATGATCTGCTGCCAGGTCCCGAAATCGGCGTCTTCGAGTCCGCCGAAGTAGGAGTCCCATGCGGCGACGTGCACGACGGCGTCGATCCCGCCGAACCGCTCCCGCCCCAGCTCGGCCAGGGCGGCGCACTGCGCCTCGTCGCCGATGTCGGTCGGCAGGTACGCCGTGTGCCGGCCCTCGGGGTCGATCTCGGCGGCGGACTTGGCCAGATTGGCCTCGGTCCGCGCGCCGAGCACGGCGTTCCCGCCGTCCCGGACGACGGCGGCGGCGACCTGGTGGCCGAGCCCGGCCCCGACCCCCGAGACGATGACGGTCTTCCCTCGCAGCAGCATGCGCGTGCCTCCCGGCGCCGGGCCTGTATGTGACGGCGCGTCAGATTAAGGGCGCGGCGCCGAGGAGGGAAGGGGTGGTCCCGATGCCGGGCGGCAAATCGTTCCGCCGTCAGACCGCGTACGCGATGAAACCGGTCCAGGCGGTCGCCCCGAAGGACAGCTGGGGCCGGGCGATGTCCTTGGAGTCACGGACGAGCACGGCGGTGGTGGCCGTCGCCACCTCGGCGCAGTCGTTGACATCCCCGCTGTCGCTGTAGCTGCTCTTCCGCCAGGCCACTTCGACGCAGTCGTTGATGTTGTTGGAGCTGCTGTAGCTGCTCTTGAACCATTCGAGCGCGGGCTTGCCGTTCATGTCTCTCCCAGCACTTGCTCGATGAAGGCCAGTGACTCCCTTGGGGTGAGAGCCTGGGCACGGATCATTCCATAGCGCAGCTCAAGAACTCGAAGGTGTTTCGGGGTGGTGAGCGGGCGGCCGCCGGCCTGGTCTTCGTCGCGTCCGACGCCGGAGCCGTCCGCGAACCTCAGCGACTCTGCGTAGCCCGCCATTCCCGCGTGACCTCCTCGCTCCGTCGGCATGACCTGGATCGAGACATGTCGGAGTTGCCCCACCTTCAACAGGTGTTCCAGCTGCCCCCGCATGACATCTGCGCTGCCGATCCGTCGACGGAGGGCCACCTCCTCCTGTACGAACGTGAGGGCGGGGGCGGGCGACCGGTCGAAGATCTCCTGCCTCGCCAAACGCGCTGCTACGCCCCGTTCCACCGCCTCCGTCGTATATGCGGGCCAGCGCGTCTCGAACAGGGCCTGGGCGTACTGTGCCGTCTGCAACAACCCGTGGATGGCGTGGATGCTGTACACGCTGATCTCCACGGCCCGGGCCTCCAGCTTGGCCAGGTCCCGCACCCGCTTTGGGTAGCGGGCCTGTTCCACCTCCTTCTTCATGGCCGCCAGCCGGCCTCCGGCTGACAAGACCTCGTCCACCTTGTCCAGATATTCGAAGCGGGGGATGCGCGTACCGGCTTCGATCTTGCGGATCAGGTCCTCGCCATAGCCCATGCGGGCCGCGAACTCCGCGACACGCAGGCCGGCGGCCTCCCGCCACACCTTGAGGTTGCGGCCCACGGCGGCAACGGCGGCCGCGCCCTGTTCGTCCTCGGGGTCGACGTCCCAGCCGGACTCGTCCCTGTCCTCGGCCTCGCTCATCCGTCCAGGCTATGGACGGCCCGACGTGGCGGGGACGTGAATGACGGAAGTGCCAACTCCCCTGTTCGGACCGCGTGGTGGGAAGCCGTGTGGCGGTGGTGTGAGGGGCGGTTCGGCCCGTGGTCAAAGACCAAAGAACCGGGGGAAAGAACCAGACCGAACCCCTCCAGCCTCCTCGTTCGACGCAATCGCTCGGTCGGGTGAATCTGCCAACTCGACACGATTCGAGTGGGGTTGGCTGGCATATGCTCGCCGCGACAACTCCAGACATGAGACGGCCCCCGGCGGGACGGCAATCCCGGCCGAGGGCCTGATCCACGAGGAAGTAAGCCCCTTCCCGATGGCCTTTCAGAAGCTTAACGCGGTCATGCCCGCATCACCCCGTGCTCCGCGCGGAACCGCCCGATCCGGTGGCGTTTCCGGTGTCGCTCACACCAAGATCCCCCTCACCGCCAACTTCACGGTCGTGAGCAACCTGCTGGCCCAGCACGGAGAGTTGTCGCTCCTCGCGCTCGGCACCGCCCTCCACATCCAGTCGCTGCCCGAGGGCGCCCCGGTCAGCATCCGTGCCCTGGCCGAGCGCTTCCCCGAGACCGAGCACCGCATCGGGCGGGCGCTGCGGGAGCTGGAGGGGGCGGGGTTCCTGCGCCGGACGCGGCTGCGGACGGTCGACGGCAAGGTGGTCACCCGCACGGTCTCGTACAACGTCCCGGTGTTCCAGACCTGGCCCCACCC
>NZ_JBHYVA010000401.1:0-7766 GCF_042750055.1 Streptomyces sp. NPDC059456 | reverse complement strand
GGCCTGAGCGGGGCCCGGCCCCGGGGCCCGTGCGGCAGCCGCCGGCCGCCCCGGCCGGGTTCGGCCGGGGCTCCGCCTCCGGCGCAGCGGCCACGCCGGCGTCGCCCGCCGGTGCCTTCGCCCCGCCCGCGGCGCAGGACGAGCAGACCGGCGCCGTCCACCCCGGACCGGGAGCCGCCCCGGGAGCCGTGCCGGCGCCCGCCGCCGGCGGGTCCGGACCGGGAGCCGTGCCCGCCGGTGAACTGGTGCAGGGAGACCCGGGGCTGGTGCGGGCCGTGGAATGGGTGCTGCGCGGGTACGTCGTCGTCGGGACCCTCGACGACGCCGAGCTGCTGGTCGGGGCACGGCCCGACGCCGTCGCCGTGACCCTCGACGGGGACGTCCTCGGCGCACACCTCGCGCACGGCGGCTCCGCCGGGGCCCCCAGCCTGATCGAGGTGCAGGCCGCCGTGGACGAGGCGGCCGCCGAACTGGACCGGCTGGACGGCCGGTGCCGGGACCTGGGTGCGGCCCAGGACGCCGCCCGGGAGCTGCGCCGGGAACTCGTCGCGCGGGTCGAGGAGACCGGCGAGCGCCGCCGGGCCGGGGAGCAGGCCCGGGCCGGGGTGGCGCAGCAGCTGGGGCGGCTCGCCGGCCAGGCGAAGGGCGCCGCCGGCGAGGCCGAGCGCAGTGCGGCCGCCGCCGCCAAGGCGCAGGACGCGCTGGAGCGGGCGCTGGCCGATGTCGAGGAGTGCGCCGAACGGCTGGCCGTCGCCGAGGACATGCCGGTGGAGGAGGAGCCCGACGGCGCGGTGCGGGACCGGCTCGCGGCCGACGGGGCCAACGCCCGGCAGACCGAGATGGAGGCCCGCCTCCAGTTGCGGACGCACGAGGAGCGGGTCAAGGGCCTGGCCGGCCGGGCCGATGCGCTCGACCGCGGCGCCCGGGCCGAGCGCGAGGCCCGGGCCCGGGCCGAGCGGCGCCGGGCACGGCTGCGTCACGAGGCGGAGGTGGCCCGGGCGGTCGCCGACGGCACCCGGCAGCTGCTCGCGCACCTGGAGGTCTCGCTGCGCCGGGCCGAGCAGGAGCGCGCCGCGGCCGAGCAGGCCAAGGGGTCGCGCGAGCGGGAGCTCGGCGAGGCCCGGACGCGGGGCCGCGACCTGAAGGGCGAGCTCGACAAGCTCACCGACTCGGTGCACCGCGGCGAGGTGCTCGGCGCCGAGAAGCGGCTGCGCATCGAGCAGGTGGAGGCGCGTGCGCTGGAGGAGTTCGGGATGGAGGCGGCGGGGCTCGTCGCCGAGTACGGGCCGGACCAGCCGGTGCCGCCGAGCCCGCCCGCCGAGGGGGAGGCCCCCGACGGTGCCGCCGGGCCGGGTCCCTTCGTCCGTGCACAGCAGGAGAAGCGGCTGAAGGCGGCCGAGCGCGCGTACCAGCAGCTCGGCAAGGTCAATCCGCTCGCCCTGGAGGAGTTCGCGGCGCTGGAGGAGCGCCACCGGTTCCTGAGCGAGCAGTTGGAGGACCTGCGCAAGACCCGGGCCGATCTCCTTCAGGTCGTGAAGGAGGTCGACGAGCGCGTCGAGCAGGTGTTCACCGAGGCGTACCGGGACACGGCCCGGGAGTTCGAGGGGGTGTTCTCGCGGTTGTTCCCCGGCGGCGAGGGCCGGCTGATCCTCACCGACCCCGACAACATGCTGACGACCGGTGTGGACGTCGAGGCCCGGCCGCCGGGCAAGAAGGTCAAGCGGCTCTCGCTGCTCTCCGGCGGAGAACGGTCGCTGACGGCCGTCGCGCTGCTGGTGTCCATCTTCAAGGCCCGCCCCAGCCCGTTCTACGTGATGGACGAGGTCGAGGCGGCGCTCGACGACACCAACCTGCAGCGGCTGATCCGGATCATGGAGGAGCTCCAGGAGAGCTCGCAGCTGATCGTGATCACGCACCAGAAGCGGACGATGGAGGTCGCCGACGCGCTGTACGGCGTCTCCATGCAGGGCGACGGCGTCTCGAAGGTCATCAGTCAGCGTCTCCGCTGATCTTTCGCTTCATTTAGTGAACGCATTCACTGAGGGCTCTCGGGTCAGCTCTGTGAAGAATCGGGTTCATCCCCCCTATTGACTTCAGAAAGTGAAGCCATAGGCTCTGCTGTGCCGTGTTGACGTTCAGGTGGTGGCAAGCAGTTTGCTGTGCGCCACTAGAGGAACACGAGCAAGCAGCAACGAGATCCCCCACACCGCCCGCCGTCGCCGCCGGGCCCAGGAGCGCACCTTGACCAGCACAGCGAACGCACCCGCGTCAGGCGGTGGAAGCGCGTCCCAGCCCGACCACCTCGGCCACGTCATCTTCATCACCGCGGCCGCGGCGATGGGCGGCTTCCTCTTCGGCTACGACAGCTCCGTCATCAACGGCGCGGTGGAGGCCATCCGCGACCGCTTCGACGTCGGCTCGGCGGCGCTCGCCCAGGTGATCGCCGCCGCACTGATCGGCTGCGCCATCGGTGCCGCCACCGCCGGCCGCCTCGCCGACCGGATCGGCCGCATCCGCTGCATGCAGATCGCCTCCGTCCTGTTCACCGCGAGCGCCATCGGCTCGGCCCTGCCCTTCGCCCTCTGGGACCTCGCCACCTGGCGCGTCATCGGCGGCTTCGGCATCGGCATGGCCTCGGTCATCGGCCCCGCCTACATCGCCGAGGTCTCCCCGCCCGCCTACCGCGGCCGGCTGGCCTCCTTCCAGCAGGCGGCCATCGTCATCGGCATCGCCGTCTCGCAGCTGGTCAACTGGGGCATCCTCAACCTCGCCGACGGCGAGCAGCGCGGCGAGATCGGCGGCCTGGAAGCCTGGCAGTGGATGCTCGGCGTGATGGTCGTCCCGGCCGTGCTCTACGGGGTGCTGTCCTTCGCCATCCCCGAGTCCCCGCGCTTCCTCGTCTCGGTCGGCCGGACGGAGAAGGCCAAGGAGGTCCTGCGGGACGTCGAGGGCAAGGGCATCGACGCCGACGCCCGCGTCCGCGAGATCGACCACGCGATGCGGTCCGAGCACAAGTCCACCTTCCGGGACCTGCTCGGCGGCCGCTTCGGCTTCCTGCCCATCGTGTGGGTCGGCATCGGACTCTCGGTCTTCCAGCAGCTCGTCGGCATCAACGTGATCTTCTACTACAGCTCCTCGCTGTGGCAGTCGGTCGGCATCGACCCGAGCTCCTCGTTCCTGTACTCCTTCGAGACGTCGGTCGTGAACATCATCGGTACGGTGATCGCGATGGTCTTCGTGGACCGGATCGGCCGCAAGCCCCTGGCGCTCATCGGCTCCGTCGGCATGGCGCTGTCGCTCGGAACGGCGGCCTGGGCGTTCTCGTTCAAGTCCGGAACCGGCGACGACATCTCCCTGCCGCACGCGCAGGGCATCGTGGCCCTGGTCGCGGCCAACTTCTTCGTGCTCTTCTTCGCCCTGTCCTGGGGCGTGGTGGTCTGGGTGCTGCTCGGCGAGATGTTCCCCGGCCGCATCCGCGCCGCGGCCCTCGGCGTGGCGGCTGCGGCCCAGTGGATCGCCAACTGGCTCATCACCGTCACGTTCCCGACGCTGTCCGACTGGAACCTGTCGGGCGCCTACATGATCTACACGTTCTTCGCCGTGCTCTCGATCCCGTTCATCCTCAAATGGGTGCCGGAGACCAAGGGCAAGGCGTTGGAGGAGATGGGGTAACCACCCCCGCCAACACCCCCTCTCCTCTTACGGCAGGTGCTGCCCCCGCTCAGTCCTTGAGCCGGGGCAGCACCTGTTCGCACAGCAGGTGCAGGCTGCGCCAGCCCTCGTCCAGCGGCATCCCGCCGCACAGCGGGTGCAGCACCAGGTTCCCCGTCTCACCCGCGCCCCGGGCGTACGCGACCGCCTCGTCCGGGGTCAGCACCCGGTACACGCCCTCCGCCCGCAGCTCCGCCACCGTGCGCGCGGCCGACCGTACGGCGCTGCGGATGTCCTTCGACTGCCACGACGCGTACATGCCCGCCTCGTGCAGGAAGTGCCCACCGAACTCGGCCCACACCCGGTCCGGGTCCTGCGCGATGTGCAGCAGCGGGGTCTCGGCCGCGGGCATCATGCAGAAGCCCTCCGTCCCGTGCTCCACGAGCTGCTCCCGGTAGTACGCCTCCAGCTCCGGCAGGTGCGCGCTGGGGAAGAACGGCAGTCCGAGCCGGGCCGCGCGCCGCGCCGCCGCCCGGGAGCTGCCGCCGACCAGCAGCAGCGGGTGCGGCTGCGTGAACGGCGCCGGGGTCACCCGTACCGTGCGGCCGCGGAACTCGAACGGCTCACCCGTCCACGCCTTCAGCAGCGTTTCCAGCAGCTCGTCCTGGAGCCTGCCGCGCCGGCCCCACTCGACGCCGTGCTGCTCGTACTCCTCGGGCCGGTAGCCGATGCCCGCGACGGTGACCAGGCGCCCGCCGCTCAGCAGGTCCAGGACCGCGATGTCCTCGGCCACCTTCAGCGGGTCGTACAGCGGGCCGATGATCGCCGAGACCGTGACCGCGATCCGGCGGGTGGCGCCGAAGACCGCACCCGCGAAGGCGAAGGGCGAGGGCAGCCAGTTGTTCGTCGTGCCGTGGTGCTCCTCGGTCTGGACGGTGTCGATCCCGCGGTCGTCCGCGTACCTCGCCATCTCCAGGGCGGCCTTGTAGCGGGCGGCGAGCGTCTCGGGGGTGCCGTTCGGGTCGACGAGATTGAACCGGGCCACGGTGATGGGCATGGAGGAGTCCCCCTTCGCCGGATGTGGGTGGGCGGGCGAAGGGGGACGTTAGCTGACGTGGCGTCAGTTGGACAGGGATCCGGCGGCGGCGAGCCCGGGCTCCCCGGTCCCGGGCTCCCCGGCCCCGGGGTGCGCCGGAGCCGCCGTGCGCGGCAGCACCGCGTACAGCACGCCGGAGGTGACGATGCCGGCCGCCCAGCCCAGGCCGTTCCGCCCGATCCACGTGCCGGCCAGCGGCCCGCCGAACCAGTCGACCTCGGTGAACAGCAGCCCCACCACCAGCGCCGCGCCCCACGCGGTCATGGCCTGCCAGGCGAACCCGCCCCGGTACCAGTACGCGCTGGAGGGGGTGGTGTCCAGCAGCGCGGCGCCGTCGTACGCGGGCCGGCGCAGCATGTCGACGCCGAACACGCCGATCCACGCGGAGAACGCCACGGCGAGCAGCGTCAGGAACGAGATGAACGAGCCGAAGAAGCTGGTCGCGACCACCATCAGCAGGAAGCCGAAGACCAGGCTGATGACCGCGTTGACGCTGACGGCCGCCGCGCGCGGGACCTTGATGCCCAGGGTCTGCGCCGTGAAGCCGGCCGAGTACATCGACATCGAGTTGATCAGCAGCATGCCGACGAGCGCGATCAGCAGGTACGGCACCGCGATCCAGGCGGGCAGCAGATTGCCGATGAAGGAGACCGGGTCCTGCGCCGTGGCCAGGTCCGGGGTGCCCACCGCCATGACCGCACCCATCAGCACCATCGGGATCACGACGACGGCCGCGCCGCCGATCGTCGCGCCGACCATGCCCCGGGCGGAGGCCGTGCGCGGCAGGTAGCGGGTGAAGTCCGGGCCGGACGGGACCCAGCTGATGCCGCCCGCGGCGATGGTGCCGATGCCGGCGATCATCATCGCGGTCGAACCGGCCGGCTTGTCGAAGACGGCGGACCAGTCGCTCTCCACGACCAGATAGCCGAGCACCAGCACGCTGAAGGCGCCGAAGAGGTACGTCGACCAGGTCGAGCAGACGCGCAGCGCGCTGATGCCGAGGCCCGACACCAGGAAGGTGCAGCCGACGAAGAGCAGCAGGGTGACCGCGATCAGCGCGGTGTTCTTCCGCACACCGAACAGCAGGTCCAGCACGGTGAGCACGGCGAACGCGCCGCTGACCGCGTTGATGGTCTCCCAGCCCCAGCGGGCGACCCAGATCAGGGCGCCGGGGAAGAGGTTGCCGCGCTGGCCGAACACGGCCCGCGAGAGCGCCATGCCGGGGGCGCCGCCGCGCTTCCCGGCGATCGAGATCAGACCGACGATCCCGTACGAGACGACGGGCGCGGCGATCGCGACGACCAGCACCTGCCAGATGTTGAGCTCGTTGAAGATCACCAGGCCGGCGCCCATGGTCAGCAGCAGCACGCTGATGTTGGCGGCGACCCAGGTGGGGACGAGCTCGCGGACCCGGCCGGTGCGCTCGGCGTCCGGGACGGGTTCGAGTCCGCGGGTCTCGACCGACGTCTCGGTCGGCGGCTGTGTCGCGCCGTCCATCGCGCCGTCGGCGGGCTCGGCAGGCATGCAGTACTCCGGGTGGGCGGGGCGTACGGGGAAGTCGCCCATCATCGTAGATGTGCGGCCAAGTCCACAAATAGGGGCTTACGGCCGGGCCGGTGCCGCCGGATCCGGGGGGCCGGGGCCGCCGTGGCCGATACTGGACGAGTTATGGACATCCTCATCCTTGCCGTAGTCATCGCCCTGGTCGCGGTCGGCGTGATCAGCGGGCTCGTGGTCAGCAGCCGCAAGAAGAAGCAGCTGCCGCCCCCGGCGCCGCCCAGCACGCCGACCATCACTGCCCCGCCCGCCGAACCGCAGGTGGGGGAGGACGCCGTAGAGACGGCGGAAGAGCCCCGCCGCACGATCGAGGAGGTCGCCCTCCCCGAAGCGCAGGCTGCGGCTCCCGAGGCGCCCGCCGTCGCCGGGCCCGAGGTGCCGGCCGCACCCGCGATCGAGGTGCCCGAGCCCACCGCCGGCCGCCTGGTCCGGCTGCGCGCCCGCCTCGCCCGGTCGCAGAACTCGCTCGGCAAGGGGCTGCTCACGCTGCTGTCGCGCGAACACCTCGACGAGGACACCTGGGAGGAGATCGAGGAGACCCTCCTGATCGCCGACGTCGGCGTCGCGCCCACGCAGGAACTCGTCGACCGGCTCCGCGAGCGGGTCAAGGTGCTCGGCACCCGCACCCCGGCCGAGCTGCGGACCCTGCTCAAGGAGGAGCTGCTGACCCTGGTCGGCACCGACTTCGACCGCGCGGTGAAGACCGAGAGCGGCGCGGACACCCCCGGCGTCGTGATGGTCGTCGGTGTCAACGGCACCGGCAAGACCACCACCACCGGCAAGCTGGCCCGCGTGCTGGTCGCCGACGGCCGCTCCGTGGTGCTCGGCGCGGCCGACACCTTCCGCGCCGCCGCCGCCGACCAGCTCCAGACCTGGGGCGAACGGGTCGGCGCCCGCACCGTGCGCGGTCCCGAGGGCGGCGACCCCGCCTCGATCGCCTACGACGCGGTCAAGGAGGGCATCGCCGAGGGTGCCGACGTGGTGCTCATCGACACCGCCGGCCGCCTCCACACCAAGACCGGCCTCATGGACGAGCTCGGCAAGGTCAAGCGCGTCGTCGAGAAGCACGGCCCGCTGGACGAGATCCTGCTGGTCCTGGACGCCACCACCGGGCAGAACGGCCTGACCCAGGCCCGCGTGTTCGCCGAGGTCGTGGACATCACCGGCATCGTGCTGACCAAGCTCGACGGCACCGCCAAGGGCGGCATCGTCGTCGCCGTCCAGCGCGAGCTCGGCGTCCCGGTCAAGCTCATCGGCCTGGGCGAGGGCCCCGACGACCTCGCGCCCTTCGAGCCGGAGGCGTTCGTGGACGCCCTCATCGGCGACTGAGCGCGACCCGTACGCACCGTACGCAGAGCGGCGGGGCCCCGGGGGGGGGGGGGCCCCGGGGGGGGGGGGGGGGGGGGCGCCGCGGGCCGCCCCCCGGGGGGGCGGGGGCGCGGGGGGGGGGGGAGGAGGAATC
>NZ_JBHYVA010000400.1:0-7767 GCF_042750055.1 Streptomyces sp. NPDC059456 | reverse complement strand
CCCGGGCCCGTGGGGGGTGAAGGGGGGCGGGCACGGGGCGGCGCCCCCCGCCGGGTTGGGGCGCGCCCCCGCTGCCGGGGGAGAGTGGGGGGAAGCGGGGCCGGTGCCGTGGGGCGGGGTCAGGCGTTGACGCCCGTGTTGCCCCAGACGCCGTTCAGCAGGCCGATGACCGTGACGGTGTTGCCGACCACGTTCACCGGGACGTGGACGGGGACCTGGACCTGGTTCCCGGAGGCGACGCCCGGCGAGCCCACGGCCTGGCCCTCGGCGGACGCACCGCCGTGCGCCGAGGAGATGCCGGCGCCCGCGGCAAGGAGACCGCCCGCGATCATGGTGACGGCAGTGGCCTTCTTGATGTTCTTCACGTTCTTCGTCCTCCAGTACGTCGGCCGCGGCCGGCGGCCGTGGCACGCCGTGAAGAACGGTCGCCGGAGGAACGGGATGCGCCATGTGGGCGACATACACCCGACCGTATGAATTGCGGATCGGAGCCGGACGGCCCGGCCGGGCCCGGGTTCAGTCCGTGATCCCGTGCCTGACCGCCCACAACGCCGCCTGGGTGCGGTCCGCGAGGTCCAGCTTCATCAGGATGTTCGAGACGTGCGTCTTGACCGTCTTCTCCGACAGCACGAGCGCGCGGGCGATCTCCCGGTTGGAGCGGCCGTCCGCGATCAGCGACAGGACCTCCTGCTCCCGCTCGGTCAGCGAGCCGCCCCGGCTGGACGAGGGCTGGCCGTCCTCGGAGAGCAGGGCCTGCGCCACCTCCGGCTGGAGCAGCACGTGCCCGGCGTGGACGGAGCGGATGGCGGCCGCCAGGGCCTCGGGGTCGATGTCCTTGTAGACGTATCCCGCGGCGCCGCCCCGCAGGGCCGGCACCACCGTCCGCTGTTCGGTGAAGCTCGTGACGACCAGCACCCGCGCCGGGTGCGCCAGTGCACGCAGCCTGCGCAGGGCCTCGATGCCGTCGGTGCCCGGCATCTTGATGTCCATGAGGATCACGTCGGGCCGCAGCTCCTCGGCCCGGGCCACGCCCTCCTCGCCGTCGGCGGCCTCCCCGACCACCTCGATGTCGTCCTGGACCTCCAGGAAGGTGCGCAGGCCGCGGCGGACCACCTGGTGGTCGTCCACGAGGAGCACGCGGATGGGCGTGTCAGCCACCGGGGACCTCCATCTCGATCGTGGTGCCCGTTCCGGGCTCCGAGTGCACGGTGAGGCGGCCGCCGACGCCGCTCGCCCGGTCCCTCATGGAGACGAGGCCGAGGTGGCGTCCGGCCGTGCGGACGGAGGAAGGGGAGAAGCCCCTTCCGTCGTCCGTGACGGTCAGGACGGCTCCCGCGGCCCGGCGGGCGAGGGTGACCTCGACGCGGCCGCCGCCCGAGTGCCGCAGGGCGTTGTGGAGGGCCTCCTGGGCGACCCGGAGCAGCGCCTCCTCCTGGGTCGCCGGGAGGGCCCGTACGCCGTCACAGGTGAAGGTGACGTGCGCGGTGTGGGCGCGGTCGAGTACGCGGACCTGGTCGCGGAGGGTCGCGACCAGGCCGTCCTCGTCGAGGCCGGCCGGGCGCAGCTCGGTCACGGCGGCCCGCAGTTCGTCGGCGGCCTCCGCGGCGAGGGCGGCGACCTGATGGAGTTCGTCCTTGGCCCGGGCCGGGTCGCGGTCGACGAGGGCCGCGGCGGCCTGGGCGGTCAGCCGGAGCGAGAAGAGCTTCTGGGCGACGGCGTCGTGCAGCTCGTGGGCGAGGCGGGAGCGCTCCTCGGCGATGGTGAGCTCACGGCTGCGCTCGTAGAGCCGGGCGTTGGTGAGGGCGATCGCCGCGTGCTGGGCGAGGAGCCCGAGGAGCTCCTCGTCCTCCTCGGTGAAGCCGCCCGGGCTGCGTTTGTTCGCGAGGAAGAGGGCGGCGAGGGTCTCCTCGCCGTCGCGGACGGGCTGCCCCAGGAAGTCGGACATCTCGGGGTGGGCCGCGGGCCAGCCCTCGAAGCGCGGGTCCTTGCGCACGTCGGCCAGCCGCTCGGGGCCCTCCTCGTGGAGCATCGCGGCGAGGATGCCGTGCTGGCGGGGCAGCGGGCCGATCCGGCGCCACTGTTCCTCGCCGATGCCGTCCACGACGAACTGGGCGAACCCGCCGTGGTCGTCCGGGACGCCCAGGGCCGCGTACTCGGCGTCGAGCAGCTGCCGGGCGGAGACGACGATCGTGCGCAGCACGTCGCGGACCTCCAGCCGGCGGCTCATGGCGAGCAGGGCGGTACTGACGGCGGCGAGGCCGCTGCGGGGGCCGCCGAACCCGGGGCTGGCTGTCATGAGGTCACCGTACTCGCGGCTCTGACCTGCGGGATCGGGCTCGGGACCGAGGGCGGGGGGCCGGAAGTCCTCGTCCGCAGGGAGGGGGGCCGGGGGGTCTTCTGCGCCCTGAGGATGAGGGCGGTCGGGGGTTTCTGGTCCTCAGGTTGGAGAATTTCGTAACTCATTGCATTGCTTCCGCAACGCATGGTGAGACCGTTACATGGCCGATGTGAGCCCGCGCATAGGACCCAGGTCACTTACGAAGGAGCCTAGTGGACACGTAAAGACCGTGTCAGCACTGCTGTACCTAGCGTCCGGCCCGGAATTCCGGGCTCGGCGGCCGCCCCTGATCCACTAAGCAGGATCGTACGTCACACCTTTGCCAGGCGATTTTGCCCCCGCTAAGAATTGCTCCCGTCGCACAGCGCCGCGGATCCCGGATCCGAGCGGCGCTTTCCTGCGGCTCCCGCTATTCGAAGAGGTTGCTACGCATGTCCAAGACCAGCACCCCCGGCCACAGTCGTCGTCTGACGAAGGCGCACAAGATGTCCTTCGCCGCGTTCGCCACCATCGGCGCCGCAGCCTTGGCCGCCACCGTCGTCCCCGCCGGCACCGCCGACGCCGAGACGACCGTGACCGCCGCCCCCGTGGCGTGGACCCAGGCAGTCGAGGGTGTCCAGGCCAAGACCGTGCAGCACCTCAGCGCCCAGACCAAGCTGGCCACGGACGCCGCCAAGCTGGAGGCCGCGGTGAAGGCCAAGGCCGCCGCGGCCGCCGCGAAGGCGAAGGCCGACGCCGACGCGAAGGCCAAGGCCGAGGCGCAGGCGAAGAAGGACCGCGAGGCGAAGGCTGCCGCCAGCCGTTCCACCGTGCGCCAGCCGATCTACGCGAACAACCTTGACGGCTGGATCAAGGAGTCGCTGGCGATCATGAAGGCGCACAAGATTCCGGGCACCTACAACGGCCTGTACAAGAACATCATGCGCGAGTCGAGCGGCAACCCGCGGGCGATCAACAACTGGGACATCAACGCCCAGAACGGTGTGCCCTCGAAGGGTCTGCTCCAGATCATCAAGCCGACCTTCCTCGCGTACCACGTGCCCGGCACCCCGCTGGACCAGTACCACCCGGTCGCCAACATCGTGGCCTCGGCGAACTACGCCGCCCACCGTTACGGCTCGATCGACAACGTCAACAGCGCCTACTGAGGACCGCTGGCGGGCGGAAGCAACCTCATGCGCCTCAGGGCGGCACCCGGAGTCCGGGTGCCGCCCTGAGGCGTTGGTGCGGGGTGTTCGCGCAGCGGGTCCGACTAGTTGCGCATGACCTCCGGCTCGTGGCGGCGCAGCAGCTTCTGCACGGCGAAGCCGCAGGCCACGCCGATGAGCAGCAGGATCGTGATGTTCACGCCCCACTGGGCGACCGAGTGCTCCCAGAGCGGGTCGGTGTTGGTCGGGTTCTGCTGGTCCCACGGCGGCATCAGCTTGCCGAGGTTCAGCGTGGTGCCGGCGGCGGCGACGGCCCAGCGCGACGGCATCAGCCAGGCGAACTGCTCCAGGCCGGGCGAGTCGTACACCTGGAAGAGGATGCCGGTGAACACGACCTGGACGATCGCGAACATGACCAGCAGCGGCATCGTCTTCTCGGAGGTCTTCACCAGCGAGGAGATCACGAGGCCGAACATCATCGAGGTGAAGCCGAGCGCGGTGACCGACAGGCAGAGCTCGACGGCCGGCGGCATGAGCAGGCCCTCGGTGGGCAGGTCGCGCGGGGTGAAGCCGATGGCGCAGATGACCACGCCCTGGATGGCCGTGATGAAGCCGAGGACGATCACCTTCGACATGAGGTACGCCGACCGCGACAGGCCGGTGGCGCGCTCGCGCTCGTAGATGACGCGTTCCTTGATCAGCTCACGGACCGAGTTCGCGGCGCCCGAGAAGCACATGCCGACGCAGAGGATCAGCATGATCGTGCCGGCGTCGCCGTTGAACCGCGACGGCGGCTTCGGCGGCGCGAGGCCGAAGGTCGCGGGGATGACCGTCGAGACCACGCCCAGGACCGCGGGCAGGATCAGCATGAGGGCCATGAAGCCCTTGTCGGACGCGATCACCGAGACGTAGCGGCGGATCAGGGTCCACAGCTGGTCGCCCCAGCCCTGCGCCTTCGGCGGCATCATCTGCTGCATCGGCGGCATGGCGACCTGCTGGGGGGCGACCGCGTCGAGGTCGGCGGCGTACAGCTGGTAGTGCTGCGAGCCCTTCCAGCGGCCGGCCCAGTCGTAGTCGCGGTAGTTCTCGAAGGCCGAGAAGACGTCCGCCCACGTGGTGTAGCCGAAGAAGTTCAGCGCCTCGTCCGGCGGGCCGAAGTACGCGACCGAACCGCCCGGGGCCATGACCAGCAGCTTGTCGCACAGGGACAGCTCGGCGACGGAGTGGGTGACGACGAGGACCGTGCGGCCGTCGTCGGCGAGGCCGCGCAGCAGCTGCATGACGTCGCGGTCCATGCCCGGGTCGAGGCCGGAGGTCGGCTCGTCCAGGAAGATCAGCGAGGGCTTGGTCAGGAGCTCCAGGGCCACCGACACGCGCTTGCGCTGACCGCCCGAGAGCGCGGTGATCTTCTTGTCCTTGTGGATGTCGAGCTTGAGCTCGCGCAGGACCTCGTCGATGCGGGCGGCGCGCTCGGCCTCGGCGGTGTCGCCGGGGAAGCGGAGCTTGGCCGCGTACTTGAGGGCCGTGCTGACCTTCAGCTCCTTGTGCAGGATGTCGTCCTGCGGGACCAGGCCGATGCGCTGGCGGAGCTCCGCGAACTGCTTGTACAGGTTGCGGTTGTCGTAGAGGACGTCGCCCTGGTTGGCGGGCCGGTAGCCGGTCAGCGCCTTGAGCAGGGTCGACTTTCCGGAGCCGGAGGGGCCGATGACGCCGATGAGCGACTTCTCCGGGACGCCGAAGGTGACGTCCTTGAGGATCTGCTTGCCGCCGTCGACCGTCACGGTGAGGTGGCGGGCCGAGAAGGAGACGTCACCGGTGTCGACGAACTCCTCGAGCCGGTCACCGACGATCCGGAACGTCGAGTGGCCGACGCCGACGATGTCGTTCGGGCCGAGCAGCGCGGTGCCGGACTTGGCCAGCGGCTGGCCGTTGACGTAGGTGCCGTTGTGGCTGCCGAGGTCGTGGATCTCGAAGCGGCCGCCCGCGGAGCGGAACTCCGCGTGGTGGCGCGAGACCTGGAGGTCCGAGACGACGAGTTCGTTCTCCAGCGCACGGCCGATCCGCATGACGCGGCCGACGGCGATCTGGTGGAACGTCGTCGGGCTGCGGTCACCCCCGTAGGCGGGACCCGCGCCCTGCTGCTGCGGGAAGTGCGGCTGCTGCGGCTGCTGGTGGGCGGCGGGCTGCTGCGCCTGCTGCTGCCAGGCCTGCTGCTGCGGCTGCTGGGCCTGCGCGGGCGCCTGGTACGCCGGGGCCGCCTGCTGGGCGGGAGCCTGGTAGGCGGGCGCCTGGGCCTGGTAGGCCGGGGCCGTCTGCTGCGGTACGGCCTGCTGCGGTACCGCGGCGGCGCTCAGATTCAGCCGCGGGCCGTCGGTGGCGTTGCCCAGGTGTACCGGGGTGCCCGGTACGAGCTCCGTCTGCTGGACCCGCGCGCCGCGCACGTAGGTGCCGTTGGTGCTGCCGTGGTCCTCGATGCCCCAACCCCGGCCGTTCCAGGCGATGGTGGCGTGCCGCCACGACACCCGGGCGTCATCGATCACCACGTCTCCCTGGGGGTCGCGCCCCAGCGAGTACGACCTGGACGGATCGAGCGTCCAGGTCCTTCCGTTCAATTCCAGTACGAGTTCCGGCACTCCAGCCCCACTTAAGTCCCCCGAGAATCCCCCTGACGCCAGGGAGTCCGACGTCAGGGAGTCTAGGGATGGCGAACATCCGGGGGAACTATTTCAGGCCTGCGGCCACATGTGGAATCGGGGCCTTCCCAGGGCGTCTACGTCTGCCCGTTGACGGGGGCGAAAGTCACCCGGAGAGTGAGATACGGGACTTCTCGCCCCGGCCGGGCCCCGTCCCGCCCGGCTCGCGCACACCGCACGCACACCACATGCACACCGCACGCACGGCAGGCCGTTCTGCACGCATCGGGGGCACGCATGCGCCGCATCCGCTGGGGAGACGTGCTCGTCCCGGCCCTCGCCGCCACCGGCTGGGCCCTCGTCGCCATGGCCGGCGTCGCCGCCCTGGGGCTCCACCTGCTCGGCGCCGACGCCCGGGGTTCCCTCGGGCCGATGACGGCCGCCGTGGTGGTCCTGGCGGCCGGCGGCACGGTGACCCCGTCGGGAGACGTCCCGGTCCTCGGGGTCACCGGGACGGGAGTGCAGGGCTCGCTGGACGTCATGCCGCTCGGGGTGGGCCTGGCCGGGGCGCTGGTCCTGGCACGGGTCTTCCTGCGCTCGCTGCGGACCGGGACGCCGCCGGGGGAACTCGCCGTCCGGGCGGCGGCGGTGGCGGCGCTGTTCGTCGCCGCGGCGGGCGGTCTGGCCCGGGCCGGGCACGGCGTGGTCACCTCGGACGGGGCGCAGCCGCCGAGGACACCGCCGAAGGTGGTGGTCCCCGGGATCGGGGACATCGGCGGGGTGCTCCCGGACCGCATCGGCGACCTGATCGACACCCGGGTCCGGGTGGGGTTCGCGGTGGAGTCCGGGCCGACCCTGCTGGGCGCGGCGCTGTGGGTGTCGGCCGTACTGGCGGTGGCGCTGCTCGCTTCGCGGCGCGGACCGGCGGCGTGCGCGGGGCTGCGGCCCGCGGTGTCGGCGCTGGTGACGGCTCTGCTGGTGGCGGTGGCGGCCGGGCTGGGGGCCGCGGTGTGGGCCGCCGCGGGCGACGGGCATCCGGGGCGGGTCCTGGGCGCGGCCCTGCTGGGGGCGCCGAACGGGGCGTGGACGGGGGTGCTGCTGGGGCTGTTCGTTCCGTTCGACGGCCGGGCCACGGGCACGCCGGGCCGGCTGCTGCCCGATCCGCTGGACGAACTGCTGGGGGCGCCGGCGCCGGATCCGGTGACGGTGTCCCGGCTCGCGGAGTACGACGGGCGGATCTGGCTGCTGGTCGCGGGGGCGGGGCTGCTGCTGCTCTGCGCCGGTGTGGTGGCCGCCGTACGGACTCCGGGGCGCGGGATCGCGGAGTGCGCGGTGCGGCTGTCGGCGGCGACCGCGGTGGCGCTGGTGGTGCTGGTGCGGCTGACGGGCGTGTCGGTCGCGGGTCCCGCCGGCGGAGCGGGGGGAGGCTCGTTGTCGGTGCCCGGGATGGACGCGCCGGACCCGTTGGACGCCGGGGTGCGGCTGTGGGGCGACACGCTGTCCGCGCTGCTGCTCGGGGCGGCCTGGGGTGCGGTGGCGGGCGGAGCGGGGGCCCTGCTGGCGGGGCGGCGCCGTCCGCCGGCGCCGGCGGGTGGGGGCGCGGCGGGCGCGGCCCGGCCGTGGGGAGCCGCCGGGACCGGTCCCGAGG
>NZ_JBHYVA010000399.1:0-7797 GCF_042750055.1 Streptomyces sp. NPDC059456 | reverse complement strand
AAACACGTCCGCGCCGTCGCCCGCGGCGCCCGGCCCCGCGACCCGGCGGGGGGGGGGCGCGGCGGGGCCCGCGCGGGGGCGGGCATGTGCGCAGGGCCCCCCGCCCGCGGGCGCGGCGGGGGGCCCTTTCGTACGTGTGCTGCCGGGATCAGTGGCCGGCGCTGTGCGACGGGGAACCCGACGGGCTGCCCGAAGGCGCGCCCGCCGCGCCGGACGCGGCGCCCGAGGGGCTGCCCGACGGGCCAGCGGCCGGGGAGCCGGACGGGCTGCCCGACGGCGCGCCCGAGGGGCTGCCGGACGGGGTGGCGCCGGGCGCGGCGACCGGGGCCTCGGTCGGGCCGAAGCCCGCGTACATGCCGGTGTTCGGGACGACGAACGCCGCGATCTCCACGTCACCCGCGTTGCTCAGCTGGAAGACGACCGGCTGCGCGTTGCCGTTCTGCACGCCCTCGCCGCCCTCGATCACGGCGGAGGCGTTGCCCTTGCCGCCCAGGACGACGGAGCCGCCGGCGGGCACGGTCACCTTGCCCGCACCCTCGGCGGGCTTCAGCACGACCTTGGCCTTGCCACCCGGGAGGGTGATCGCGTCAAGCGTCTGCGGCTTGGTGCCGCTGTTGAAGACCGTCGCGGAGACGGCGGCGGAGCCCTTCTTGTCCTTCTCGCCCTGGGTGATCACCAGCGCGTTCTGGATCTTGATGTCGCCCTTGGTGACGGCGGCGTTGTCCGGCTTGATCTGGAGCGTCTCCGCGTCCTTGCCTGCACCGCAAGCGGCCAGCGAGGCGATCGAGAACACGATGGCGGTGGCGGCGAGGGCGCCGCGTCGAAGGCTGCGGCTCACGGCGGCGGCATCTCCTTGGACGTACGGAACGGAAGGGTGGGCAGTCCCAGGGCGACCGAGGTAAAGCCGCCCTAAGGGTGTGTCAGCGGGCTTAGGTTACCGAGCCGCCGCCCCGCCCCCGCACCCGACCCTCCGCAGCGCACGGGCGGCCCCGCACCGCCTCCACGATCTTGCATTCCGCCCGCGCTCGCCGGGGTCCTTCCGTGCGCCACTTCCCGCCGCGTTCATCCGCCGATCATGTGCCGCCCGCATATCGTTCGCCGCACCCCCGGTGATCAATTCCGGGATTCCTTCGAACGGTCCCCGGTGATCAATTCCGGATTGGGCCGGAACCGCTCCGTACGGATGCCCGCCAGTCGAACGGAGTAGTTCGGTTTCCCGGCTTCGAAACCGGCAAAACGGGACGTACGTCACACTGGCGGGGTCGTCGCCCAGGTGTAACGTGGCCGTTTCGCCCGGTCCGCACAACACCTCCGACCTGCGAATACCCCCCTCCGGAAGGCCTCCGCAGCACGTTCCTGTCGCTGTTGTCAAGCCCCGAGATGTGCCCTGACCTGCGAAAACGCCATTCATAACAGTCAGTTCTCGTGTTACCCTGGATAGCCACGGAAGGGGTACCTGTCACATGACGTTCAAGGTTGGCGACACCGTGGTCTATCCCCATCACGGGGCCGCGCTGATCGAGGCCATCGAAACTCGCCAGATCAAAGGCGTGGACAAGACCTACTTGGTGCTCAAGGTCGCCCAGGGCGACCTGACGGTTCGTGTGCCTGCGGACAATGCGGAGTTCGTCGGCGTTCGCGACGTAGTCGGCCAGGACGGGCTGGACCGGGTCTTCGAGGTGCTTCGTGCACCGTATGCCGAAGAGCCGACGAACTGGTCCCGGCGCTACAAGGCAAATCTGGAGAAGCTCGCTTCTGGCGATGTCATCAAGGTCGCCGAAGTGGTGCGTGACCTGTGGCGTCGTGAGCGTGAGCGCGGGCTTTCCGCGGGTGAGAAGCGCATGCTCGCGAAGGCGCGCCAGATCCTGGTGAGCGAGCTCGCGCTCGCTGAAAACACCAACGAGGACAAGGCCGAGGCCCTCCTCGACGAGGTTCTCGCGTCCTGACGCGAAACACCGTCTACACAGTTGTGCCGCGGTGCCCGATGACGAGCCCTCTCCTCCACGAGAGGGCTGTTGCCGGGCGCTGCGGCATGTCTGTACCCACACCTCTTGCACGTATCCACCCGCATGCCGGGTCCGGACAGCCTGCTCGACCGGTCGTCACGGAAGGGGCGAGGGCGTCGCACCCGGCACCCTTCAGGCCATACCCATGTCGGCCGAAGTCACAAACCTGGCTCGGAGCTACTGATGTCTGACGAATCGCGGGCCCACCGCACCGCCGCGGTGATCCCGGCCGCCGGCCGCGGCGTACGCCTCGGCCCCGGCGCCCCCAAGGCCCTGCGGGCCCTCGGCGGCACCCCCATGCTCGTCCACGCCGTCCGCGCGATGGCCCGCTCCCGGGCCGTCGCCCTCGTGGTCGTCGTCGCGCCGTCCGACGGCGCCCCCGAAGTGCGCCGGCTCCTCGACGAGCACGCCCTGCCCGACCGCACCGAGATCCTGGTCGTCCCCGGCGGCGACACCCGCCAGGAGTCCGTCCGCGCCGGCCTCGCCGCGCTCCCCGCGGACATCACCTCCGTCCTCGTCCACGACGCCGCCCGCCCGCTCGTCCCCGTGGACACCGTCGACTCCGTCGTCGAGGCCGTACGCGCCGGCTCGCCCGCCGTCGTGCCCGCCCTGCCGCTCGCCGACACCGTCAAGGAAGTCGAGCCCGCCGGGCCCGGCGAACCCGAACCGGTCGTCGCCACCCCCGAGCGCGCCCGGCTGCGCGCCGTCCAGACCCCGCAGGGCTTCGACCGCGCCACCCTCGCCCGCGCGCACGAGACCATCGCCGTCAACGGCGAGGGCGCCACCGACGACGCCGCAATGGTGGAACGGCTCGGCGTCACCGTCATGGTGGTCCCCGGCCACGAAGAGGCCTTCAAGGTCACCCGCCCGCTCGACCTGGTCCTCGCCGAGGCCGTACTCGCCCGCAGGAGGGCCACCGATGCGTACTAGCCCCGCAGGTCCCGAAGAGTCCGCCGGCACGTCCGCCGGGCCGTCCGCGGGGCCCGTCATCCCGCTCGTCGGCATCGGCACCGACGTCCACGCCTTCGAGACCGGCCGCGAGCTGTGGTGCGCCGGCCTGCTCTGGGAAGGAGAGGACGGCCTCGCCGGCCACTCCGACGGCGACGTCGCCGCCCACGCCGCCTGCGACGCCCTGTTCTCCGCGGCGGGAGTCGGCGACCTCGGCGCACACTTCGGCACCTCCCGCCCCGAATGGTCCGGCGCCGCCGGCGTCACCCTCCTGGCCGAGGCCGCCCGCATCGTCCGCGCCGAGGGCTTCGAGATCGGCAACATCGCCATCCAGGTCATCGGCGTCCGCCCGAAGATCGGCAAGCGGCGCGACGAGGCGCAGAAGACCCTGGCCGCCGCCGCCGGCGCCCCCGTCTCCGTCTCCGGCACCACCACCGACGGCCTCGGCCTCACCGGCCGCGCCGAAGGCCTCGCCGCCATCGCCACCGCCCTGGTGTACCGCTCGAATCCGGCGGCCTGAGCGCACCCGAACGCACTGCTTCGGCAACAAAGCGCCCCCGCGCCCCGAAAGGGTCGCGGGGCACTGCCGCACGCCCACTACCCTTGATGCCGTGACTATTCGCCTGTACGACACCAGCGCCCGGCAGATCCGCGACTTCACCCCGCTCGTGCCGGGCTGCGTCACGATCTACCTCTGTGGCGCCACCGTGCAGGCGGCCCCGCACATCGGGCACGTCCGCTCCTACCTGAACTTCGACATCATGCGGCGCTGGTTCGCGTACCGCGGCCTCGACGTCACCTTCATCCGCAACGTCACCGACATCGACGACAAGATCATCTCGAAGGCCGAGACCCAGGGCCGCCCCTGGTGGTCCATCGGCTACGAGAACGAGCGCGCCTTCAACGACGGCTACAACGCGCTGGGCTGCCTCCCGCCCACGTACGAGCCGCGCGCCACCGGCCACGTGCCCGAGATGATCGAGATGATGCGCGGGCTCATCGAGCGCGGCCACGCCTACGAGGCCGACGGCAGCGTCTACTTCGACGTGCGCTCGTTCCCCGGCTACCTGGAGCTGTCCAACCAGGACATCGACGACCTGCGCCAGCCCGCCGAGGCGGGCATCACCGGCAAGCGCGACCCCCGCGACTTCGCCATGTGGAAGGCCACCAAGCCCGGCGAACCCGACTGGGAGACCCCCTGGGGCCGCGGCCGCCCCGGCTGGCACCTCGAATGCTCCGCCATGGCGCACAAGTACCTCGGCAGCGCCTTCGACATCCACGGCGGCGGCCTCGACCTGATCTTCCCGCACCACGAGAACGAGATCGCCCAGGCCAAGGCCTACGGCGACGACTTCGCGCAGTACTGGGTCCACAACGCCTGGGTCACCATGTCCGGCGAGAAGATGTCCAAGTCCCTCGGCAACTCGGTGCTCGTCTCCGAAATGGTCAAGGCCTGGCGCCCCATCGTCCTGCGCTACTACCTCGGCACCCCGCACTACCGCTCGATGATCGAGTACAGCGAGGAGTCGCTGCGCGAGGCCGAGTCCGCGTTCGCCCGCATCGAGGGCTTCTACCAGCGCGTCATCGAGAAGGCCGGCAAGACCGTCGACCCGGCCCCCGAGGTCCCGCCCGCCTTCGCCGAGGCCATGGACGACGACCTGGGCGTCCCCCAGGCCCTCGCGATCGTCCACACCACCGTCCGCCAGGGCAACAGCGCCCTCGCCGCCGATGACAAGGACGCCGCGATCGCCCGGCTGTCCGAGGTGCGTGCCATGCTCGGCATCCTCGGCCTCGACCCCCTCGACCCGCACTGGGCCGAGGAGACCGACCGCGGCGAGGACCTCCACGGCGCCGTCGACACCCTCGTACGCCTCGTCCTGGACCAGCGCGAATCCGCCCGGGCCCGCAAGGACTGGGCCACCGCCGACGCCATCCGCGACCAGCTCCAGCAGTCCGGTCTCGTCATCGAGGACAGCCCGACCGGTCCCCGCTGGACCCTCGGACCCCGCTGAGCCACGGGCGGCCGGCTTTGGTGGCCGCCCGGCGCTCCGGGCGGCACACTCTTCATACGTACATATCGCAGCACCAACGAAAACAGGTAGAGGTCATGGCCGGGAACAGCCAGCGCAGGAACCGCCGCACGTCCAACAAGAAGGGCGCGACGATCGGCAGCGGTGGCCAGCGGCGCAAGGGCCTCGAGGGCAAGGGACCCACGCCCAAGGCCGAAGACCGCAAGAAGCACAAGGCGAACCGCATCGCCAACGCCATGGCCCGCCAGGCCGCCAAGCGCCGCCCCGCCCCCCGCCGCGGCGGCCCCAAGGGCACCAGCGAGATGGTCGTCGGCCGCAACCCGGTCTTCGAGGCGCTGCGCGACGGCGTCCCCGCCACCACCCTCTACGTCCAGCAGTTCATCGACAACGACGAGCGCGTCCGCGAGGCCCTCAAGCTCGCCGGCGAGCGCGGCAACATCAACCTGATGGAAGCCCCGCGCCCCGAACTCGACCGGATGACCAACGGGCTCAACCACCAGGGCCTGGTCCTCCAGGTCCCGCCGTACGAGTACGCCCACCCGGAGGACCTCACCGACGCCGCCCACGACAACGGCGAGGACCCCCTCATCGTCGCCCTCGACGGCGTCACCGACCCCCGCAACCTCGGCGCGATCGTCCGCTCCGTCTCCGCCTTCGGCGGCCACGGCGTCGTCATCCCCGAGCGCCGCGCCGCCGGCATGACCGCCGGCGCCTGGAAGACCTCCGCCGGCACCGCCGCCCGCACCCCGGTCTCCCGCGTCACCAACCTGACCCGCGCCCTCCAGGAGTACAAGAAGGCCGGCATCGCCATCGTCGGCCTCGCCGCCGAGGGCACCCACGAGGTCCAGGACCTGGAGGCACTGGCCGGCCCGGTCGTCATCGTCGTCGGCTCCGAGGGCAAGGGCCTCGGCCGCCTCGTCGGCGAGAACTGCGACTACCTCGTCCGCATCCCGATGCCCGGCGGCGCCGAGTCCCTCAACGCCGGCGTCGCCGCCGGCGTCGTGCTCTACGAGGCCGCCCGCCGCCGCGCCACGACGCCCCGCACCTGACCCCGCCGCTGATCCACTTGGCTCACGGAAAGTGACCCGTGAGCGTGCCACCCCGCCCGTTTCGGGCGGGGTGGCTTGATCTTGACGGGTCTCGGACACATCCCTGCTGTCAAGGCAGTGTCCTAAACACTGATCACTCGGTTAGATGAGTGTGGACACCAGAACGTCAGGGTTCGACGACCAGCCCGCGCTGAGCATGGTCAAGGTGCCGTGCGACCCCGCACAGGTCATCGTCAACCACGCCAGCTTCCGCGTGCGGCTCGCACCGAGCCCGAGCGCGCGTTCCAAGCCCGCGAACGCCCCCGGCCGCGTGCCCGTCCTCGGCGGCGCCGTGGTCGCCGCAGCCGGCGCCGGCCGCCGCAGGGCCCCCGTCGTCTGGAGCGGCAAATCCGCCCCCGGCGACACCGCAGCCATGGGCGGACTCCTCCAAGCCGTACGCGAACACGGTCGCGGCCACACCGGGTACGGCGGCTACGACGACGGCGACGCCGGCGCCACCCAGACCATCCCCCGCGTCGACCTCGCCCACGACCTCGCCGAAGACACCCTCGCCACCCCCACCGTCATCGGCCAGCGCACCTACGGCGACCCGGACGGAACCCGCCCGCTCACCCCCGTACGCGACCTCCCGTACGACCACCCCTACGCCGGCGGCCCCGGCACCCACCACGGCACACCCCCCGCCGACACCCGCCGCACCCCGAACGACACCCGCGGACAGGCCTCGTACTACCCCGGCCGCCGCATGAACCTCGGCGTCGTCCTCCTCCCGCTGCGCGTCTTCCTCGGCTTCATCTGCATCTACGCCGGCATGGGCAAACTCTGCGACCCCGTCTACTTCGACGGCGGCGAACGCGGCTCCATGGTCACCTGGCTCCGCACCCTCCACCCCTGGGCACTCGCCGAACCCCTGCGCGACTTCGCCCTCGCCCACCCCGTCGGAGCCGGACTCAGCGTCGCCTTCCTCCAGGTCATCGTCGGCGTACTGACCGTCCTCGGCCTCTGGCAGCGCTTCGCCGCCTGCATCGGCGCCCTGCTCTCCGCCGCCCTGCTGATGACCGTCAGCTGGAAGACCGTCCCCGCCTACGACGCCCCCGACATCATCTACCTCGCCGCCTGGAGCCCGCTGATCATCGCCGGCGCCCCCGTCTACTCCCTCGACGGCCGCCTCGCCGGCGAAGCCTGGCGCACCCTCGGACCCCGCTCCGAGATCTGGTGCCTGCGCCGACGCGTCCTGCGCCGCGGAACCATCATGGCCACCATCGTCTGCGGACTCACCCTCCTCATCGGCTCCCTCCTCGGCAGCGCCGTCCGCTCCACCACCGTCGTCACCGTGCCCGGACCCGGCCAGGCCCCCAGCAACTACCTGCCCGGCTCCCCGCTCCCGCAGCCCCCCGCCAAGCAGCAGCAACCGCAGCAGCGCCAGTCCACCGCCCCCCAGCCCTCCAAGCCCGCCGAACCCAGCGCCAGCGCCTCCGCGCCCACCGCCAAGACCGGACGCGGCACCACCGGCTCCACCACCAAGGAAACCGCCGGCACCGGCTCCCAGTCACCCACCGCCACCCGCGGCTCCGGCACCGGCACGAGCCAGCGCTCGGGCAGCACCCCCAAGCAGTCCACCCCCAAGCCGCCGTCCTCCGGCTCCGGCAGCACGGGCGGCAGCGGCAGCAGCGGCGGCGGCGACGCCCCGTCCAAGAAGCCCGGACTCGTCGGCGGCCTCCTCGGCTGACCACGCCACCGCACACGGAAGGGGCCCTGTCTCTT
>NZ_JBHYVA010000398.1:0-7808 GCF_042750055.1 Streptomyces sp. NPDC059456 | reverse complement strand
CGTGCGCACGTTGGTCGGGCTCCACAACATGCCGACCGTCGACGCGGACTGAGGTCGCGGAGCAGGGCGAGGGTGGCGCGGGCCATGGTCTCCGGTTCGCGGGGCGGGACGACGAGCCCGGTGTCGCCTACGGCCTCGCGCACCCCGCCGACGTCGGTGGAGACGGTGGTGCGGCCGCAGGACATGGCCTCGATGATGCTGAAGGGGAAGCCCTCGCTGATGCTGGAGAGCATCACGACGCTGCCCGCCGCGTAGGCCCGGGCGACGTCGGCGATGCGGCCCTCGTACGAGATCCCGTCGGTCACGCCGAGTTCTGCGGCGAGTTTCTCCAGGCGGAGCTTGTACTCCTCGCAGCCGGCCGGGACCGGGCCGAACAACCGCAGCCGCAGGGCGGGCAGTTCCTCGCGCATGAACGCGTAGGCCCGGACCAGGGTTTCGAGGTCCTTGATCGGGTCGATGCGCCCGCACCAGCTGAGGGTGGGCACGTCGGGTTCGGGTCCGGCCTCGGGGAAGGCGTACGGGTCGACGCCGTTGTAGACCGTGCGGATCCGGTCGGGGGCGGCGCCGCCGCGCTCCTCCCAGCGGCGGTTGTACTGGTTGCACGGGGTGATGAGGTCGGCCTGCCGGTAGCCCTCGGTGTTGAGCTCCCGGTAGAAGCCGAGCAGCAGGGCCTTGACGGGCCAGCGCTGCTGCGCGGTGCGGTAGCCGAGGTAGCGCTCGCGCAGGTAGATGCCGTGCTCGGTGAGCAGGAAGGGCACCTGGTCGAGGTACTTGGCGGCGAGGGCCGGGAGGGTGGCGAGGCCGCTGCTGACGGAGTGCGCGATGCTGTCGGGCGGGATCCGTACGGCGAGCGGCCGCAGCGCGTGCTCGATCAGGTCCGTGGCGGTGAGCGCGTCGTGGATGGTGGGCCCGGCTGCGGCGGTGGAGAAGCCGGGGCGGCTCCACAGGTCCATCAGCAGGCGCAGGACCGTTTCGGAGCGCAGGGCCGGGACGAGGCGGCCGGCCCGGGCCAGGACGGCGAGTTCGCGCAGGGCTTCGGAGAATCCGGCGCGGTCGGGGGCATCCCCGGGGGCGTCCCCGGTGGCGGCCGCGGGCGGGTCCAGGAGCGAGAGCAGGAAGGTTTCGTAGATCTCGGTGAACCGGCGGTGAGCCTTGCCCCGCAGGACCGAGCGGCGGCCGCGGCCCGGCGTCGCGCCCCAGAGCGGGACGGCAGTGTGCCGGTAGACGTTGCGGGGCAGCTCCCAGGTGACCGGTTCCCGGCCGGAGCCGGTCAGGGCTATGACGTTGAAGTCGACCTCCGGCATCCCCCGTACGAGCTGGTCGCACCAGGTGCTGACACCCCCGTGGACGTGTGGATAGGTGCCTTCGGTGAGCATGGTGACATGACGCCCATGGCTCATGCGTTGTGTCCCCCCAGGACGGAAAAGGGGCCGGCGCCCGTGGATGTGCGGAGCGCCGGCGCAGGGTGGTACCGGGTGGTACTGGCGTCGCGGTGACGCGGCGGTCAGCTGGGCAGCTTGAGCGTGACCGCGCTCTGGAGCGCCTCGGGCGAGGTCCACGCCGAGCGGTTGCCCGCGTAGGCGGTGCCGAAGTCGGCGGTGCCCAGCGTGAGCTGCTTCTTGGTGCCGTTCGGCGCGGTCACCGGGGCGACGATGCCGGAGGGCGCCTTGATGGTGACGTCCTTGCCGATGCGGTAGGCGGTGACCTGTCCGGCGGCCAGGGCCTTGTCCCAGGCGGCCCGGCGGCTGAGCTCGACCCCGGTGTCCTTCATGCTCTGGTTCACGATCGGGGCGCTGGGCGCGTAGAGCGCCCGGTAGGTGTCGAGGACCTGGTTGAGCACCGGGTAGAGGGTGCGGTCCTCGGCGAGGTTGGACTGGTGGACGTAGTGCGGACGCGGGTCGTTCGCCAGGACGTGGCGCAGGGCGGTCCGGGCCTCGGCCGGGACGATGTAGTCCTGGTAGCCGGTGGCGGTGTTGAGCGGCGCGGGCAGACAGGTGGAGGTCGCCGGGTTGTCCTCGCAGGTACCGCTGCCGCCCTGGGCGCGGCTCGTGTAGATCCAGTTGTACTCGTCGGCCATCTCCGCGTTGGTGCCCGTGTTGTAGTACACGTTCATCGGGTAGCGGGGGACGGTCAGGGCGGCGCCGACGGCGCGCTGGGCGGGCTCGCGCGAGTTGTCGCTGCCGGCCCACTTGACCCCGTTGTCGGCGAGGGCGCCCGCCAGGTTCGGGTTGTCGACGGGCTGCTCCGGGAGGGTCTTGAGGCCGGAGTGCTCGCCGGTGACGAGCTCGGTGCGGTCGGTGGTGATGCCCTTGGCCGCGGCCCAGTTGTTGTTGTCGCGGATCTGGGCGGAGATGTCGGCCCGGCTCATCCAGTTGACGGCGCCCTGGGCGTTCTTGGTGCAGGTCCACGGGACGGTGGTGGTGTCCTGGACGCAGCCGAGGAAGGGGTGGGTGTAGGTGTGGTTCATCCAGCGGTATTTGGCCCGGTCCGCGATGAGCTGTGCGGTGAGGGCGTCGGTGCCGCCGTTCTCGGCCTTCCATTCCTCGCCGGCGCCGGCGTTGAAGAGGAGGTCGAGTTTGAAGTTCTTGCTCGTCTGCCACTGCGCCGCGTACTGGGCGTCGGCGGCGGTCATGCGGATGGTGCTCTCCTTGCCCTCGCCGCCCGCACAGGCGTAGTCGCCGGGCGTGCAGTTGAGGTCCTTGCTCCACCGGGCGTCGGGGGCGAAGACGTCGTCGACGTGGACGGCGAAGTACTGGCGCTCCTGGCCGAGGTGGACCCCCTGGGTGAGCCAGTCGACGATGCCGCGGGCGAGCAGCCGGAACTGCTGCTGGTACTGGTTGTACCCGAAAGTGACGACCAGTTCGCTGCGGCCGTCGTGCGCGTACTCGCCGACGAGCGAGGCCCGTCCGCCGGAGACGGGCGCGTCGAGGTAGCTGGTGTAGCCGGCCCGCGGCTTGCCCATGAACCCGTAGCTCTCGGGAACCAGGGCGGAGTTGTCCTCGAAGGTGACCTGGCCGGCCAGGTAGTTGAACGGGCCCGCCTTGCCGGCGGTGGTGACGGCGGCCTTCGTGCCGTCGAGCTGCCCGCTGTAGCCGCCGTTGTCGGTGTATTCGAGGCCCACGCCCGGGTGGGCCCAGGTGTAGGCGTCGACCTGGCGGATGCCGTAGGTCGTCTCGTACGCGCTGAGCGCGGCCATCTCGGCCGAGCCCTCGCCGAACGGGTTCTCGTTCGGCAGCACGACGCCCTGGTACTTGGCGCGCGGACGGCCGTCGACCGTGTCGCCGAGGAACCCGGCGTTGATCACCGGGCGGCCGGAGCTGCCCAGGACCACCCGGGTGTAGGGCACCCCGGTGTCCCGGAGCTGGGCGGTGATCGCCTCGACCGAGCTGCCGCCGTCGTCGACGACGAGCACCTTCAGGTCGATGCGCGGTGTCACGGCCGCCCGGGCGGTCGCGGCGGGCACTGCCACGGACATCAGCGCGGCCACGGCCATTGCGGCGGCAGCCCTGTTCATCCGGTTCTTGTTGACCATTTCGGCCTTTCCCCCCGCAGGCGTCACTCGACTACGGCCCCATGGCGGTCGGCCGGGCCGAGGAGGCTCTGTGGAAATCATGCAAAGGGACCCCGCGTCCCCTTGCGAGAGTGGACCGAGTCTCGCGGACCTCGTCAGGTCCAAAGGGCAAACCTGGAACAGAAGCCACAGATGGGTGAACCTGTCGGCGTCTCGATCGAACAACTTGCCAAACCTTCGAGTGGCGTACGGACGAGCCGCTACGCGTAGGCTCATTTCTGGCGGCCGTCGGGCCGGAATACGATCGCTACGGATGGCCGTCCACCCACTCGGCCCACAACACAAACGGAAGCGAGACTTCACCACCGTGACTGCTCTGACTCTCAGCACTGCCGGCGCGGCGACGCTGCGCGCCGACGCCCTCGTGGTCGGCGTGGCGAAGGGCCCGAAGGGCCCGGTCGTCGCCGCAGGCGCCGAGGCCGTGGACAAGGCGTACGACGGAAAGCTCGCCGCCGTGCTCGACGCACTCGGTGCCTCGGGCGCCGAAGGCGAGACCACCAAGCTGCCGGCCCCGGACGGCCTGAAGGTCCCGGTCGTGCTGGCGGTCGGGCTCGGCCCCGTCCCCGAGAAGGACGAGTCGTACGACGAGGAGGCCCTGCGGCGCGCCGCCGGCGCCGCCGCCCGTGCCCTGCACGGCTCCAAGAAGGCCGCCTTCGCCCTCCCCCTGGACGACGCCTCCGCCGTCACCGCCGTCGCCGAGGGCGCGCTCCTGGGCGCGTACGCCTTCACCGCCTACCAGGGCGGCGAGAAGAAGGCCTCCGGCAAGAACGGCGGCCCGAAGCAGCCGCTCGCCGAGGTGGCCCTGCTCGGCGCCAAGCCGCGCGACAAGGAGCACAAGGCGGCCGCCGAGCGCGCGACCGTCGTGGCCACCGAGGTCAACGTCGCCCGCGACCTGATCAACACCCCGCCGAACGACCTCACCCCCGAGGCCTTCGCCGCGGTCGCCTCCGCGACCGCCAAGGAGAACGGCGTCAAGGTCCAGGTCCTCGACGAGAAGGCGCTGGTCAAGGGCGGCTACGGCGGCATCATGGGCGTCGGCAAGGGCTCCGAGAACCCGCCGCGCCTGGTGAAGCTCTCCTACACCCACGCCAAGGCGGAGAAGACCCTCGCGTTCGTCGGCAAGGGCATCACCTACGACTCGGGCGGCATCTCCCTCAAGCCGGCCGGCCACAACGAGACGATGAAGTGCGACATGTCCGGCGCCGCCGCCGTGTTCGCCGCCGTCATCGCCGCCGCCAAGCTGGGCCTCCAGGTCAACGTCACCGGCTGGCTCGCGCTCGCCGAGAACATGCCCTCCGGCTCCGCCACCAAGCCCGGCGACGTGCTGCGCATGTACAGCGGCAAGACCGTCGAGGTCCTGAACACCGACGCCGAGGGCCGCCTGGTCCTGGGCGACGCGCTGACCAAGGCCTCCGAGGAGAACCCGGACGCGATCGTCGACGTCGCCACCCTGACCGGCGCCATGGTGCTGGCCCTGGGCGACCGCACCTTCGGCATCATGGCCAACGACGACGCCTTCCGCACCGCGATCCACGAGATCGCGGAGGAGGTCGGCGAGGCCTCCTGGCCGATGCCGCTCCCCGAGGACCTGCGCAAGACCATGGACTCCCCCACCGCCGACATCGCCAACATGGGTGTCCGGATGGGCGGCGGCCTGGTGGCCGGCCTCTTCCTCCAGGAGTTCGTCGGCGAGGGCATCACCTGGGCCCACCTCGACATCGCGGGCCCGGCCTTCCACGAGGGCGCCCCGTACGGCTACACCCCCAAGGGCGGCACCGGCTCGGCCGTGCGCACCCTGGTACGGCTGGCGGAGCGCACCGCCACCGGCGACCTGGGCTGACCCGCCCCGCCCAGGGCACCTACCACGTGCCAGGCGGGCCGCCTGACATGTGATGTGTGACGCGTGACGCACCCCGGGGCCTCGAAGATCAGTCGATCGAGGCCCCGGGTTCGTTCACCCACAACGAAATCCGCAGGTTTCTACGCTTCGGTAACCCCTGCTCGGGGCAGATCGACCTGCCACAGTCCGGGCCCGGCGTCCCGCGTTCCCCCGACAAATGCGAAGATGGGTTCTCGGCAGGACAGGGCCCCCACCACAGGGCCGAAGAAACAAGCGGCCGATTACCAGCCGCCGCCCGGTCACAGAGGACCGGTGCCCGGCGCACATGCATGGAGGACGTGACGTGGCGAACGACGCCAGCACCGTTTTCGACCTAGTGATCCTCGGCGGTGGCAGTGGCGGTTACGCCGCGGCTCTGCGCGCATCCCAGCTGGGTCTGGACGTTGCCCTGATCGAGAAGAACAAGCTCGGCGGCACCTGCCTGCACAACGGCTGCATCCCCACGAAGGCCCTGCTCCACGCGGGCGAGATCGCGGACCAGGCGCGCGAAGCCGCCCAGTTCGGCGTGAAGGCCACCTTCGAGGGCATCGACATCGCGGGTGTGCAGAAGTACAAGGACGAGGTCATCTCGGGCCTGTACAAGGGCCTGCAGGGCCTGGTCGCCTCCCGCAAGGTGACGTACATCGAGGGTGAGGGCCGCCTTTCCTCGCCGACCTCCGTCGACGTGAACGGCCAGCGCATCCAGGGCCGCCACGTCCTGCTGGCGACCGGCTCCGTGCCGAAGTCGCTGCCGGGCCTGCAGATCGACGGCAACCGCATCATCTCCTCGGACCACGCGCTGGTCCTGGACCGCGTCCCCGAGTCGGCGATCGTCCTGGGCGGCGGCGTCATCGGCGTCGAGTTCGCCTCGGCGTGGAAGTCCTTCGGCTCCGACATCACCGTGATCGAGGGCCTCAAGCACCTCGTCCCGGTCGAGGACGAGAACAGCTCGAAGCTGCTCGAGCGCGCGTTCCGCAAGCGCGGCATCAAGTTCAACCTCGGCACCTTCTTCGACAAGGCCGAGTACACCGAGACCGGCGTGCGCGTCACGCTGGCCGACGGCAAGACCTTCGAGGCCGAGGTGCTGCTGGTCGCCGTCGGCCGCGGCCCGGTCTCGCAGGGCCTCGGCTACGAGGAGCAGGGCGTCGCGATGGACCGCGGCTACGTCCTGGTCGACGAGTACATGCAGACGAACGTGCCGACGATCTCGGCCGTCGGCGACCTCGTCCCGACCCTGCAGCTCGCGCACGTCGGCTTCGCGGAGGGCATCCTCGTCGCGGAGCGCCTGGCCGGTCTGAAGACCGTCCCGATCGACTACGACGGCGTTCCGCGCGTCACGTACTGCCACCCCGAGGTCGCCTCCGTCGGCATCACCGAGGCCAAGGCCAAGGAGATCTACGGCGCGGACAAGGTCGTGGCCCTGAAGTACAACCTGGCGGGCAACGGCAAGAGCAAGATCCTGAAGACCGCGGGCGAGATCAAGCTCGTCCAGGTCAAGGACGGTGCCGTGGTCGGCGTCCACATGGTCGGTGACCGGATGGGCGAGCAGGTCGGCGAGGCCCAGCTGATCTACAACTGGGAAGCTCTGCCGGCCGAGGTCGCGCAGCTCATCCACGCGCACCCGACCCAGAACGAAGCGCTCGGCGAGGCCCACCTGGCCCTGGCCGGCAAGCCGCTTCACTCCCACGACTGATCCACGGTCACGGGCGCGACGACCACTTCCGCACTTTCGTTAGGAGCAACAGAAACCATGTCGGTTTCCGTAACCCTTCCGGCGCTCGGTGAGAGCGTCACCGAGGGCACTGTCACCCGCTGGCTGAAGGCCGAGGGCGAGCGCGTCGAGGCCGACGAGCCGCTGCTCGAGGTCTCGACCGACAAGGTCGACACCGAGATCCCGTCGCCGGTCTCCGGCATCCTGGCCTCCATCAAGGTCGCCGAGGACGAGACCGTCGAGGTCGGCGCCGAGCTCGCCGTCATCGACGACGGCTCCGGCGCGCCGGCTGCCGCCGAGGCCGAGACGGTCGTCGCCGAGGTTCCGGCCGAGCCGGCCCCCGTCGCCGAGGCCCCCGCCGCCGCCCCGGCCCCGGCCCCGGTCGCCGAGGCTCCGGCCGCCGCCGCGCCGGCCGCGTCCGGCACGGACGTCGTTCTCCCCGCCCTGGGCGAGAGCGTCACCGAGGGCACCGTCACCCGCTGGCTGAAGCAGGTCGGCGAGTCCGTCGAGGCCGACGAGCCGCTGCTCGAGGTCTCCACGGACAAGGTCGACACCGAGATCCCCGCCCCGGTCTCCGGCACGCTGCTGGAGATCCGGATCAACGAGGACGAGACCGCCGAGGTCGGCGCCGTCCTGGCCGTCATCCG
>NZ_JBHYVA010000397.1:0-7821 GCF_042750055.1 Streptomyces sp. NPDC059456 | reverse complement strand
AGAGTGCCCCACACGAATTGAAGGTTTCAGATTTGCGGCGCGGGGGGTCAGGCCACACGCGGGGCCGCGACTCCACCGTTGGAGGTGTCCGGGCCCCTGGTCACTGCTGCGCGACTGCGGTCCTACTGGTTCTGGTTCTCACCGCGGTAGTACTCGTACACCCAGCCCCACAGGCCGATCACGATGATCGGGGCCGAGAAGTACATGAGCCACCATCCGAAGATGACGCCCATGAACGCGAGCGCACCGCCGATGCCCAGCGAGAGCGGCTGCCAGCTGTGCGGGGAGAAGAACCCCAGCTCGCCCGCCTCGTCGGCGACGTCGGCCTCCAGGTTGTCCTGGGCCATCTCGTCCACGCGCTTGGCCGTGAAGGCCAGGTAGTAGCCGATCATGACGCTCAGGCCGAAGGCCAGGAAGAGCGCGGTGGTTCCGACGGGCTCCTTCGACCACACGCCGTACACGACGGCCATGATCAGGATGAAGAAGGAGAGCCAGAGGAACATCTTGCCCTGGATCTTCACTTGCCGGCCTCCTTGCCACCCGCGACGGCCTTCGGGGCCACGCTGTGGTCCTCGAGGTGGTCGAGGGCCGCGATCTCAGGGTGGTGCAGGTCGAACGCCGGGGACTCGGAGCGGATCCGCGGCAGGGTGAGGAAGTTGTGCCGCGGCGGCGGGCAGGACGTCGCCCATTCGAGCGAACGGCCGTAGCCCCACGGGTCGTCGACCTCGATCTTCTTGCCGTACTTCGCCGTCTTCCAGACGTTGTACATGAACGGCAGCATCGACATGCCGAGCAGGAACGAGCTGATCGTCGAGATCGTGTTCAGGGCGGTGAAGCCGTCGGCCGCGAGGTAGTCCGCGTAACGACGCGGCATGCCCTCGGCACCCAGCCAGTGCTGCACCAGGAACGTGCCGTGGAAGCCGATGAACAGCGTCCAGAAGGTGATCTTGCCGAGGCGCTCGTCCAGCATCTTGCCCGTGAACTTCGGCCACCAGAAGTGGAAGCCGGCGAACATCGCGAACACCACGGTGCCGAAGACGACGTAGTGGAAGTGCGCGACGACGAAGTACGAGTCGGAGACGTGGAAGTCCATCGGGGGCGAGGCCAGGATGACGCCGGTCAGACCACCGAAGGTGAAGGTGACCAGGAAGCCGATCGTCCAGAGCATCGGGGTCTCGAAGGACAGCGAGCCCTTCCACATGGTGCCGATCCAGTTGAAGAACTTCACACCGGTCGGTACCGCGATCAGGAAGGTCATGAAGGAGAAGAACGGCAGCAGCACACCGCCGGTGACGTACATGTGGTGGGCCCACACGGTCACGGAGAGGCCGGCGATCGCGATCGTCGCGGCGATCAGGCCGATGTAACCGAACATCGGCTTGCGCGAGAAGACCGGAATGATCTCGGAGACGATTCCGAAGAACGGTAGCGCGATGATGTACACCTCTGGGTGTCCGAAGAACCAGAAGAGGTGTTGCCACAGCAACGCGCCGCCGTTGGACGCGTCGAACACGTGCGCACCGAACTTGCGGTCGGCCTCCAGCGCGAAGAGCGCGGCGGCCAGCACCGGGAAGGCGAGCAGGACCAGGACACCGGTCAGCAGCACGTTCCAGGTGAAGATCGGCATGCGGAACATCGTCATGCCGGGAGCGCGCATGCAGATGATGGTGGTGATGAAGTTGACCGAACCGAGGATCGTGCCGAAGCCGGAGAAGGCCAGACCCATGATCCACATGTCGGCGCCGATGCCCGGCGAACGGACCGCGTCCGACAGCGGGGAGTAGGCGAACCAGCCGAAGTCGGCGGCGCCGTTCGGCGTCACGAAGCCGGCCACCGCGATGGTCGAGCCGAAGAGGTACAGCCAGTACGCGAACATGTTCAGCCGCGGGAACGCCACGTCGGGCGCGCCGATCTGCAGCGGCATGATCCAGTTCGCGAAGCCCGCGAAGAGCGGGGTGGCGAACATCAGCAGCATGATCGTGCCATGCATGGTGAACGCCTGGTTGAACTGCTCGTTCGACATGATCTGCGTGCCCGGACGAGCCAGCTCGGCGCGCATGAAGAGCGCCAGCAGACCGCCGATGAGGAAGAACACGAACGACGTGACCAGGTACATCGTGCCGATGGTCTTGTGGTCGGTAGTGGTCATCCACTTCACGACGACACTGCCCGGCCGCTTGCGCCGCACCGGAAGCTCGTTTTCATACGAGTCGGCGGCGGCACCCTGAGATTCGTTGAGGATGCTCACAGTTTGTTCGTCTCCGCATTCCGGGCCGGGTCAGTCTGCTTGATGCCGGCCGGGAGGAAGCCGGTCTGCCCCTTCTCGGCCAGTTCCTTGAGGTGCGCCCGGTAGGCCTCGGGCGAGACGACCTTGACGTTGAACAGCATCCGGGAGTGGTCGACGCCGCAGAGCTCGGCGCACTTGCCCATGAAGGTGCCCTCCTGGGAGGGGACGACCTCGAAGACGTTGGTGTGGCCCGGGATGACGTCCTGCTTGAACAGGAAGGGGACCACCCAGAAGGAGTGGATGACGTCGTTCGACGACAGGATGAAGCGGACCTTCTCGCCCTTGGGCAGCCACAGGGTGGGCCCGGGGTTTCCGGTCTGGGGGTTCCGGTCGCTCGGGACGCCCTTCTCGTAGACGCCCTCGGCGCCCGCGGGGAAGTCCTTCGTGAAGCGGTCCGGAATGTTGGCGAGCTCCTTGGGGACCTCGCCGGCCTTCGGGGTCGCCGCATCGCCGTCGACGTTCTCGACGTAGTTGAAGCCCCAGCTCCACTGGAAGCCGATCACGTTGATCGTGTGCGCCGGCTTCGGGGTGAGGGCGAGCAGCTTCGACTCGTCACGCGCGGTGAAGTAGAAGAGCACCGAGACGATGATGAGCGGGACCACGGTGTACAGCGCCTCGATGGGCATGTTGTACCGGGTCTGCGGGGGGACCTCCACCTTCGTCCGGCTGCGCCGGTGGAAGATGACGCTCCAGATGATCAGGCCCCAGACCAGGATGCCCGTGATGAGGGCAGCTGCCCACGACCCCTGCCACAGGGACAGGATGCGAGGCGCCTCCTCCGTGACCGGATAGGGCATTCCGAGCCGGGGGAAGTCTTGCCAGTTGTACGAGCAACCAGTGGCGGTCGCCAGGACCGCGCCCGCAGTCAGCGCCTGCAGCAGCTTCCGCCGCATCGGGCGCCGCGGCGAGCGGTCGGAGCCGTAGGGACTCACGTAGCGCCTTCCCGAGAGTCTCGGCCCGCGCGGCCGGCCGCGGCCGTATTCGGGTCGGTCGCCGGCCCTGACGCAGGCAGGGGTTTGGATGTTTATGCGGACCAAACCCTACTGGACGCTATTTGGGGTCGCGCGGGGAGGGTGCCCAACGCGCCGCTACTGCCCCCGAAGGGATGGATCCGCCGTACGGGGGACGGCCCAACACCCCCTGAATGGAGGCCTCCGGAGGGCATCTGACGGCCCCTGACCTCGAACGTCACCGGTCGCCGGTTAGCGTGGCCGGATGCCTTACTTCGACACCGCGTCCGCCGCCCCCCTGCACCCCGTGGCCCGGCAGGCGTTGCAGGCGTCCCTGGACGAGGGCTGGGCGGACCCCGCCCGGCTCTACCGGGAGGGCCGGCGCGCCCGGCTGCTGCTGGACGCGGCCCGCGAGGCCGCCGCGGAGGCCGTCGGCTGCCGGCCCGACGAGCTCGTGTTCACTCCTTCGGGGACGCACGCGGTTCACACGGGCATCGCGGGGGTGCTCGCCGGACGCCGGCGCATCGGCGGTCATCTGGTCGTATCGGCGGTCGAACACAGTTCCGTCCTCCATGCCGGGGCGGCGCACGAAGCCGCCGGGGGGACGGTGACCCAGGTCCCGGTGGACCGCACGGGGGCGGTCTCCCCCGACGGGTACGCCTCCGCGGTGCACGCCGCGACGGCCCTGGCCTGCCTCCAGTCAGCCAACCACGAGGTGGGCACGGTGCAGCCGGTGGCGGAGGTGGCCGAGGTCTGCGCGGCGGCCGGGGTGCCGCTGCTGGTGGACGCGGCGCAGTCGCTGGGCTGGGGGCCGGTGGAGGGCGGCTGGTCGGTGCTCGCCGCGAGCGCGCACAAGTGGGGCGGCCCGGCCGGGGTCGGGCTGCTGGCGGTCCGCAAGGGAGTCCGGTTCTCGCCCCAAGGGCCCGCCGACGAAAGGGAGTCGGGCCGCTCCCCCGGCTTCACCAACCTCCCGGCCGTCGTGGCGGCCGCGGCGTCCCTGCGGGCCGTACGGGCCGAGGCCGACGCCGAGGCGGCCCGGCTGCGGATCCTCGTGGACCGCGTCCGGCGGCGGGTGGCCCGGCTGGTGCCGGACGTGGAGGTGGTCGGGGACCCGGAGCGGCGGCTGCCGCACCTGGTCACGTTCTCCTGCCTGTACGTCGACGGCGAGACGCTGCTGCACGAGCTGGACCGGGCGGGCTACTCCGTCTCGTCCGGCTCCTCCTGTACGAGTTCCACGCTGACCCCGAGTCATGTGCTCCGGGCGATGGGCGTGCTGTCGGAGGGCAACGTACGGGTCTCCCTGCCGCGGGGGACGACGGCGGAGGAGGTGAACGGCTTCCTGGAGGTCCTGCCCGGGGTGGTGGCGGGCGTCCGCGCCACGCTCGGCGTGGGCGAACCCGAGGCGGTGGAGCCGGTGTCGGACGCGCTGGAGATCGACGCCCTGGGGCTGCGCTGCCCGCAGCCGGTGATCGAGCTGGCCCGGGTCATCTCGGCGGTCCCGGTCGGCGGCACGGTGACCGTCCTGTCGGACGACGAGGTGGCCCGGCTGGACATCCCGGCCTGGTGCGCGATGCGCGGCCACGCCTACCTGGGCGAGTCCCCCCGCGCGGCGGGCGTGGCCTACACGGTCCGCCGGCAGGTCTGACGGCGGCGGGGCCGGTGTCCGGCCCCGCCGCCGTCCGGGACGCGCGGCGGCGGCCGGTTACGCGGCCAGGTGGGAGCGGACCTCGGAGGCGGCGGCTTCGCCGTAGGCCTTCGTGAAGCGCTCCATGAAGTGGGCGCGGGCCAGGGTGTACTCCTGGGTGCCCAGCGTCTCGATCACCAGGGTCGCCAGCATGCAGCCGATCTGCGCGGCCCGCTCCAGGCCGACGCCCCAGCCCAGACCGGTCAGGAACCCGGCGCGGAACGCGTCGCCGACGCCCGTCGGGTCCACCTTCGCCGTCTCCTCGGGGCAGCCGACGACGATCGGCTCCTGGCCGACCCGCTCGATCCGCACGCCCTGGGAGCCCAGCGTCGTCACCCGGGTGCCGACCTTGGCGAGGATCTCCTCGTCGGACCAGCCGGACTTCGTCTCGATGAGGCCCTTCTCGTACTCGTTCGAGAACAGGTACGTCGCGCCCTCCATCAGGGTGCGGATGTTCTCGCCGTCCATCCGGGCGATCTGCTGCGAGAAGTCCGCCGCGAACGGGATCCCGCGGGTCCGGCACTCCTCGGTGTGGCGCAGCATCGCCTCGGGGTCGTCGGCGCCGATGAGGACGAGGTCGAGCCCGCCCACCCGGTCCGCGACGGCCTTCAGCTCGATCTGGCGGGCCTCGCTCATCGCGCCCGTGTAGAAGGAGCCGATCTGGTTGTGGTCGGCGTCCGTGGTGCACACGAAGCGCGCGGTGTGCAGCACCTCGGAGATCCGCACGGAGGCGGTGTCGACGCCGTGCCGGTCGAGCCACGCCCGGTACTCGTCGAAGTCGTAGCCGGCCGCGCCGACCAGGATCGGGCGGGTGCCGAGCTGGCCCATGCCGAAGCAGATGTTCGGGCCGACGCCGCCCCGCCGTACGTCGAGGTTGTCGACGAGGAAGGAGAGGGAGACCGTGTGCAGCTGGTCCGCGACCAGCTGGTCGGCGAAGCGGCCGGGGAAGGTCATGAGGTGGTCGGTGGCGATGGAGCCGGTGACTGCGATGCGCACGGCGTGGATGCTCCTGCGGAGGACGGCGAGGGGACAGTCAAAACTACCCGGTCGCGGCCCGGCAGCCGAACGCACGAAACTACCCCGTAGTAGGTCTTTCTCCGCCCGCGGCGCCGTGCCTACCGTGCCTCCATGACCTACACCGATGGTTTCGGGTATGCCGGCATCGCCGAGAACGCCGCCGACACGCGGCCCGCTTTCGCCCGGCTGCTGGGTGACTGCGCCAGGATGGCACCGCACTGGGCGGTCCCGGCGGATCCCCGGCCGGACCGGGTGGCCCCGTCCCAGATCCACGGGATCAGCGTCCCGCCGGCTTCGGCCCGGCTGATCGCCTCCACGGCGGAGTACGGCGACTGACGCGTCCGTTCGGGGGATCTTTCCGGGGCCCCTCCCGGAGCCGGGGAACCGGTTCGCCGTCTGTTCCGTCACACCCGCATCAGCCAGTGCGGCGAGGCGAAGGAGCCAGCGGTGACCAGCGAACAACCCGACACATCACGCGCCACACGGCGGCGGCCGGCCTGGGCCATCGGCTCGATCGCGGCCGCCGTCCTGCTCGCGGGCGGCGGTACGGCGTACTGGGCGTCGACGGCCTACGGCGACGGCGGGCGGGGCGACCGTACGGGTGACAGCGCGGCCTCGGCGCCCCGCGTCGCGCCGGGTACCCCCGGGCCGGGCATCGCCCCCGGCGAGCCGGATCCGCACGGCGGCGGGGTGACGTACCGGGCCGATGTGGCGCTGCCCGAGGCCCCGGCGACCGCGCCCTCCTTCGCCGCGACGGGCGAGGTCACCTCGGAGGAGGTGGCCCGGCTCGCGACGGCCCTCGGCATCCCCGGCACCCCGCGGCTCACGGGCGAGGTCTGGCAGGCCGGGGAGAGCGCCGACGGCAGCGGGCCCCGGCTCACGGTGAACCGCAAGGCCCCCGGGACCTGGAACTTCTCGCGTTTCGCGGGGACGGGCGGCGCCGGTGACGACTGCAAGCGCGGCAAGGACACCTGCGGCCCCGCCGCCCTGCCCGCGGGCGGCGGGAGCGCCCCGGGGACGGACGCGGCGGACGGGGCGGCGGGCGCCGCCGCGGGCGGCAAGGGCGGGACCCCGGTGAGCGAGGAGGCCGCCAAGGCCGCCGCGGCCCCGGTGCTGGCGGCCCTCGGGCAGGACGGCGCCAAGCTGGACGCCCGGCTCACGCAGGGCGCCGTACGCGTGGTGAACGCCGACCCGGTGCTCGACGGGTTCCCCACGCAGGGCTGGGCCACGAAGGTCGGCGTGGGGGCGGACTCCCGGGTGGTGTCGGGCAGCGGCGAGCTGAAGGCGCCCGTCCGCGCGGCGGAGCGGCCGGTGGTCGGGGCCGTCGAGGCGCTGGCGCGGCTGAACCGCTCCTCGGCCGGGTCCGGCGGTACGGATCCCGGGCCCAGCGGCTGTGCGACCTCGGTCCCGCTGACCCCGGACACCCCGGCCGGCCCGTCGGACACGCTGCCCTGCAACCCGGAGCCGCGTCCGATGAAGCCGCCGAGGACCGAGACGGTGCAGGGGGCGGTGCTGGGGCTGGCGCCCGGGACCGTGGACGGCACGCGCGGCCTGGTGCCGGCCTGGCTGTTCGAGGTGGCGGGCGGCAACGGCGGCCCCGGGCGCACGGTGGTCCAGCCGGCCGGCGAGGACGCCTCCGGGACGCCGTCGGCCCCCAAGGGCGGGAAGACCGTGCCCGGGTTCTCGTACGAGGCGGATGACCGGAAGCTGACCGTCAACTTCTGGGGCGGAGTGTGCAGCACCTACGCCCTGGAGGCGCGCGAGGAGGCCGGGTCGGGGGGGGGGGGGGGGGCCCCCACCCCCCCCCCCCCCCGCCCGGGCGGGCGCATGGTCGGCGCCAGGCCGGGAGTGGAGGGGGCCCCCCCGCCCCCGCGCGGGGGGGC
>NZ_JBHYVA010000396.1:0-7824 GCF_042750055.1 Streptomyces sp. NPDC059456 | reverse complement strand
TCGTTCGGGGGGCTTCGCCGCGGGCCGGTCAGGCCACGGCGTCGAAGCCGGTGTCGCGGGCCATGCGCTTCAGTTCGAGGAGGGCGTGCTTCTCGATCTGGCGGATCCGCTCGCGGGTCAGGCCGTGCTGCTTGCCGACCTCCGTCAGGGTCCGCTCGCGGCCGTCGTCGATGCCGTACCGCATCTTGATGATCGACGCCGTGCGCTGGTCGAGCTTGCCCAGCAGGTCCTCCAGCTCCTCGCTGCGCAGCAGGGAGAGGACGGACTGCTCCGGGGAGATCGCGGAGGTGTCTTCGAGGAGGTCGCCGAACTGGGTCTCGCCCTCGTCGTCCACGGACATGTTCAGGCTGACCGGGTCGCGCGCCCAGTCCAGTACGTCGCCCACGCGCTTCTCCGTCGAGTCCAGCTCGGCGGCGATCTCCGCGTGATCGGGGTCCCGGCCGTTCTCCCGGTTGAACTCGCGCTGGATGCGGCGGATCCGGCCGAGTTCCTCGACGAGGTGGACGGGCAGGCGGATGGTGCGGGACTGGTCGGCGATGGAACGGGTGATGGCCTGGCGGATCCACCACGTGGCGTACGTGGAGAACTTGAAGCCCTTGGCGTAGTCGAACTTCTCGACGGCGCGCACCAGGCCGGCGTTGCCCTCCTGGATCAGGTCGAGCAGGGGCAGGCCGCTGCGCGGGTAGCGGCGGGCGACGGCCACGACGAGGCGCAGGTTGGAGCGGATGAAGATCTCCTTGGCGCGCTCCCCCTCCGCGGCCAGGGCCTCCAGCTCCTCGCGCGCCGGCGTCTCGCCCTCGCGCTCCGTCTCACCGTCGAGGATCTGCCGGGCGTACACGCCTGCCTCGATGATCTGTGAGAGCTCCACTTCCTTGGCCGCGTCGAGCAGCGGGGTACGCGCGATCTCGTCCAGGTACATGCCCACCAGGTCGCGGTCTGCGATCTCTCCGCTCACAGCGCGGGCGCTGCCCCTGGACTGACGACGGGCGACGGCGCGGGTTGCCATGCGTGCTCCCTTGCAATGAGTTAGGTCGCGGTGCGGCTGCTGGAACGCGGCTCCGCGTCCCTGGACACTCTCCCGAGTGCCCGCTTCCGAAGGAAACAACGACTGGAATCGGGACAGAATTCCCACGCCGTCCCTCTATTTTCGAGATCTTGCAGTATCCTGCCCCGTCTCCGCCGGCCGGCGCCGCGGCTCTGCCCTGGAAGACGGCTCCCGCCGGCTTCCGGTTGCCTGGACAACCGACCCATTACCCGCCGAACTGGACCGAACGCTTCGAAAGGCCCATCCAGAAGCCTTCGACCGGGTCGGAGCGGCGGGCCAGGTCCCCGTGGGCGTCCGCCGCGCCGAGGGTGACGAACAGCGGGGCGAAGTGCTCCGTACGGGGGTGGGCCAGCCGTCCCGCCGGGGACTTCGCCTCGAAGTCCAGCAGGGCGTCGACGTCGGACGCGGCCAGCGCCTCGCGGCCCCACGCGTCGAACTCGGCCGACCAGGACGGCACGCCGGGCCCGGTGTGGCGCAGCGCGGCCAGGTTGTGGGTGAAGAAGCCGCTGCCGACGATCAGGACGCCCTCGTCGCGCAGCGGCGCGAGCGTGCGGCCGATGTCCATCAGGCGGCGCGGGTCCAGCGTCGGCAGGGAGATCTGGAGGACCGGCACGTCGGCCTCCGGGAACATCTCCACGAGCGGGACGTACGCACCGTGGTCGAGGCCGCGGTCGGGGACGTCCTGGACGGGGGTGCCGGGGGCCCGCAGGAGCGCCCGTACCGAGGCGGCGAGCGCGGGGGCGCCCGGGGCGTCGTAGCGGACCCGGTAGTAGTGCTCGGGGAAGCCCCGGAAATCGTGGACCAGGGGGACGGGGTCGGTGGCGCCGAGTGCGAGCGGGGCCTCCTCCCAGTGGGCGGAGACCATCAGGACCGCCCGGGGGCGGGGCAGGGCGGCGGCCCAGGCGGCCAGCTCGCCGGGCCAGAGCGGGTCGTCGGCGAGCGGCGGGGCGCCGTGGCTCAGGTAGAGCGCCGGCATCCGGGCCGGGACCGACCCGGGGGCGGGCGTGGGCCGCGGCGTGGGCTGCGGCGTGGGCCGCGGCGTGGTGTCGGGGGCCGTAGTGGTGGTCATGGGGCGCTCCTCGTCCGTCTGCACGGGGCCGGCCGCGAGCCGGAGACGACGAAACCCCGCGTCGTTCAAATTTGAACGACGCGGGGCTCTCAGTCATTCCCGGGGTACCCCGAGGCGCGTCAGTGGGCGATCACCGGGATCTTCACTTCGGCGTCCGCACCCGATCCGTCACCGGAGGCGACCGGGCCGCCGGCGCCCGGACGGCCCGTGGTGATCAGCGTCAGGGCGATGGCCGCGCTGGTGGCGAGGATGCCGACCGCCCACCAGATGGCGGTGGAGTAGCCCTCCACCATCGCCTGGGCCTGGACGAGCTTCGCCGCCGGGCCGCCCGCCGCGACCGCGGCCGCGTGGTCGGTCAGGTACGCGGTCGTCGCCGAGGCGGCGATCGTGTTCAGCAGGGCGGTGCCGATCGCGCCGCCCACCTGCTGGGAGGTGTTGACCATGGCGGAGGCGACACCGGCGTCGGCCGGGTTCACCCCGTGCGTGGCCAGCGACATGGCCGGCATGAACGCCGTGCCCATGCCCAGGCCGAGCAGCAGCTGCGCCGGCAGGATCAGCGCCGGGTACGAGGACCCGACCTCGAGCTGCGTCAGCAGCAGCATGCCGGTGGCGGCGAGCAGGAAGCCCGGGCCCATCAGCAGCCGGGGCGGGACCCGGGTCATCAGGCGGGCGCCGATCTGGGTCGAGCCCGTGATCATGCCCGCGATCATCGGCAGGAAGGCGAAGCCGGTCTTGACGGGCGAGAAGCCCTTCACGACCTGGAGGTAGTAGGTGAGGAAGAGGAACAGGCCGAACATCGCGATGACGGCCAGGCCCAGGGAGAGGTAGACACCGCCGCGGTTGCGCTCCAGCAGGACGCGCAGCGGCAGCAGCGGCGACTTCACGCGGGACTCGACGAACACGAAGGCCGCGAGGAGCACCGCCGAGCCGACGAACATGGCGACGGTGACCGCGTCGGACCAGCCGGCCGACTCGGCGCGGGTGAAGCCGTAGACCAGCGCGACCAGGCCGAGCGTGGACAGGACCACGCCGGGGATGTCCAGCGGGGCGCGGTTGCGGCCGCCGGCGGGCTCACGGATGACCAGCCAGGCACCCGCGGCCGCGACGATCGCGAACGGGATGTTGACGAAGAAGGTCCAGCGCCAGTTCAGGTACTCGGTGAGGAAGCCGCCGAGGATCAGTCCCACGGCGCCACCGCCACCGGCGATCGCACCGTAGATGCCGAAGGCCTTGGCCCGCTCCTTGGCGTCGGTGAACATGACGGCCAGCAGGGACAGGGCGGCCGGCGCGAGCAGGGCGCCGAAGGCACCCTGGAGGGCTCGGGCACCCAGCATCATCGCCTCGCCGTTGGCGGCGCCGCCGAGCGCGGAGGCCAGGGCGAAGCCGGCCAGGCCGACGATGAAGGCGTTCTTGCGGCCCCACTTGTCGGCGATGCGGCCGCCGAAGAGGAGGAGCCCGCCGAAGGCCAGGGCGTACGCGGTGATGACCCACTGGCGGTTGCCGTCGGAGATCCCGAGGTCGGTCTGCGCCGACGGCAGGGCGATGTTCACGATGGTCGCGTCGAGCACGACCATCAGCTGCGCCAGGGCTATGAAGACGAGCGCCTTCCAGCGACTGGGGTCGGCGGCAGCCGGCGCGAGGGTCGCGGCTGTTTTTGGCATGGGGGTACCCACTTCACTGTGCGGAATGACTGAAAAATAACGTTTAGAGAGGCTTTACGACGCTAGCGGTCGCAACCCGGGGCGTCACATGGTTTTCCGCCTCAGGTCCTCCAGCGTGGCCGCCGAGCCGGGCAGTTCGGAGCGGGCCGGCGCCCGCAACCCGTCCAGGAACAGCTGGAGATGGCGGTGGACGAACCCGTCCACGTCCAGGCAGGCGATGCCCGGCAGCGGCCGGCTGAGCTGGGAGAGGGCGACCATCAGGTCGCCGACGCCGACGTCCGTGCGGATCAGCCCGGCCTCCTGGCCGGCCGTCACCAGGGTCTCGACGGCTTCCGCCAAGGCCTCGCGGGCCGCGAGGAGTTCGGGGTGCTCCCGGTCGAAGTCCCCGGAGAGCATGGGACACAGGGCGCCGATCCGCTCGTCCGCCGCGGCGTGCGTGAACCGGCACAGTGCGGCGAAGGCGTCGGGCTCCTCGGCGAGCGAGTCCTCGGCCTGGGCCGTGACCCGGTCCATGACGAAGAGCACGACGTGGTGGACCAGCGCGGCCCGGTCGGGGAAGTGCCGGTAGAGGGTCGCGTTGCCGACGCCCGCCCGGCGGGCCACCTCGTCGAAGGGTGCGGCCGATCCCTGCTCCACGAACAGCTCGCGCGCCGCCACCAGGATCCGCTCGCGGTTGCGGACGGCGTCCGCGCGCGGCCGCGGGAGCCGTGCGGGCTCCGCGGCCGACAGGTCCACGGCCGCCTCCGGGGCGGACGGGTCCGCCACGGGGGTGGTGGGGCGCTTCATGCGAGGCCTCCTGGGCCTTGGGATTCGTATCCGCCCCCAAACGGGGAGCCGGTCCCCGCTTTGCGGGACTCTCCTACAAACGGGGATCCAGTCCCCGGTTATTTCACTCCCCCGTGTGACCTGGGTCACAGCACGGTTCCCGTTCGGACGCTCCCGACGCGCGGGCGCGCCGCAGCCGACGGAGGGTGATCGCACAGAGCGCAGTCCGGGCCCGGCCGGCTGCCGCGGACCCGAAGGCGATCTCCATGCCGCAGACCCGCCACCGGATACGCACACCACGCCGCGTCGGCGCGTACATCGGCCTCACCGTGCTGGCCCTCGGCATCACGGCCACCGCGAGCACCGGGATATCCGACCGCAGCCACTCCACGGCCGGCCCCGTGGCCACGACCGCCGAGTCCGCGCTGGCGCCCTGCCGGATCACCGGCACGATGGGCGTGCAGATGTCCGAGGGCCTGCCGACCCCACCCGGGTACTCCCGCTCGACCGGCGAGGTCCACGCCCTGAACCTGATGATCGACTTCCCGGACGCCAAGGGCGAGGGCACCGCACTGGACCGCCTCGCGGAGTTCTTCCCCCAGACCTCCGACTGGTTCCGCACCAGCTCCTACGGCCGGCTCAGCTACCGGGCCGAGGCGCCGATAAGGACCTGGCTGCGGATGCCGATGCCGTTCGCCGCGTACGGGATCGAGCGCGGGTCCGCGTACGAGCCGGGCTACCGGCAGCTCGTCGAACACATCGTGAAGGCCGCCGACTCCGAGGTGGACTTCAGCCGCTACGACCTGGTCAACATCCTCGTCACGCCGAACGCCGGCCCGTCCGCCCTGGACACCGTGCTCTCGGTGACCTTCTCCGGGAACGCCGAGGCCCCGTTGGCCGACGGCGTGCCGCTCGCCAACACGTCCTTCGTCTACAGCCGCCAGGACGACGGCTCGGGCACCTACCGGGAGACCGGCTACCGGGTGCTCCCCCACGAGAACGGGCACGTCTTCGGACTGCCCGACCTGTACACCGCCGACGGCGGGGGCACGGTCGGGCACTGGGACATCATGAGCGAGGACTGGGGTGCCAACAACGACCTGCTGGGCTGGCACAAGTGGAAGCTGGGCTGGCTGGACAGCTCGCAGATCAGCTGCGCCGCGAAATCCGGCGTCAGCGACCACACCCTCACCCCGCTGGCGGTGGAGGGCGGCACGAAGCTGGCCTTCGTACCGCTGTCGGAGACCTCCGGGTACGCGGTGGAGGTCCGCACCCGGGCCGGGAACGACGAGGCCGTCTGCAAGCCGGGCGTCCTGATCTACAAGGTGGACTCCCAGGTGGACACCGGGCGCGGGCCCGTCACCGTCTCCGACAGCGCGGTCGGCAGCGGAGGCTGCACGCGGCGCCCCAACGTGCACGGGGAACTGTCGGACGCGCCGTTCCGGCCGGGCGAGACCTTCACCGACGACAAGGCCGGCATCAGCATCTCGGTGGTGGGCGAGCTGCGCGACGGCAGCTTCCAGGTCCGCGTCACCCGCCCCTGACCGCCCCTCGCCCGCCGTGGCCCCTACCCGCCCCTCCGCGCCCTTCCCCGACCGTCCATGAGCACCCCAGGAGACCCCGTATGACCGGCACTCCCGAAGAACGCCTCGCCGCGGCCGGGCTCACCCTCCCCGAGGCCCTCGCCCCGCTGGGCACGTACGTCCCCGCCCTGGTCAACGGGCACTACGTCTACACCTCGGGCCAGCTCCCGATGGTCGACGGCGCGCTCCCGCTCACCGGCAAGGTCGGCGCCGAGGTCACCCCGGAGCAGGCGGCCGGGCTGGCCCGGCAGTGCGCGCTGAACGCGCTCGCCGCCATCGCCTCCGTCGCCGGCGACCTGTCCGCCGTCCGCCGCGTGGTCAAGGTGGTCGGCTTCGTGGCCAGCGATCCGCGGTTCACCGGGCAGCCGGGCGTGGTCAACGGGGCCAGCGAGGTGTTCGGCACCGCCTTCGGCGACGCGGGCATCCACGTGCGCAGCGCGGTGGGCGTGGCGGTGCTGCCGCTGGACGCACCCGTCGAGGTGGAGGTCGTCGTGGAACTGCACACCCCGATGGGCGTCTGACCGCGACGTCACGTACCGCCGTCGCCGCGGTACTCCTCCCAGGCCCACAGCAACTGGCGGCGGGCCAGGACCCCGACGGCGTGGCGCCGGTACCGGGCGGTGCCGCGCACGTCGTCGATCGGGTTGCAGTCCGCGCCCGCGAGGTCCCCGAACTGCTTCGCGATCGACGGGGTGACGGCCGCGCGGGACTCCCAGAAGCCGCCCTCGTCGAGGGCCGCCGCCAGGAACTCCTCGGCCGTCTTCGCCCGGACCGGGGTGGGCGCGGCCGAGCCGATGCCCGTACGGACGCTGCGGGTCGCCGGGTGCAGGGCCAGCCCGAAGGCGCAGACGGCGATGACCATGGCGTTGCGGGTGCCGACCTTCGAGAACTGCTGGGGCCCGTCCGCCTTCGCCACGTGCACGGCCTTGATCAGCTCGTCGGCGGCGAGGGCGTTGCGCTTGACCCCGGTGTAGAACGCGTCGATCGGGATCATCCGGGAGCCCCGCACCGACTCCACCTCGACCTGCGCGCCGGCGGCGAGCAGCGCCGGGTGGGCGTCACCGGCCGGGGACGCGGTGCCGAGGTTGCCGCCGACGCTCCCGCGGTTGCGGATCTGCGGGGAGGCGACGGTGTGCGAGGCGAGGGCCAGCCCCGGCAGCTCGGCGCGCAGGTGCTCCATGATCTGCGTGTACGGGACGGACGCGCCGAGCCGTACGACGTCCTCGCCGATCTCCCACTCCTGCAGCAGGCCGATGCGGTTGAGGTCCATGAGGTACTCGGGACGCCGGTGGTCGAAGTTGATCTCGACCATCACGTCGGTGCCGCCGGCGATGGGCACGGCGGTGGGGTACGCGGCCTTGGCGGCGAGCGCCTCCTCCCAACGGGCGGGACGAAGGAAGTCCATGCCTGTCCCATGAACCGCTCCGCCCGCCCTCAAACCGGATCCGGCCGAATTCCCCCCGGCGGTTACGGGGGCGCATCCGTGCAACACGATCCGCTAGTCTGTCGGTGGCCAGTCCGCCTTCGTAGCTCAGGGGATAGAGCACCGCTCTCCTAAAGCGGGTGTCGCAGGTTCGAATCCTGCCGGGGGCACGGCACGTGAGGGGCGGTTCGGGGGTGGGGTACTTCGGAACCGGCCTATTCCGTGCCCCGGGGGGCGTGTGCGGGTGTGCGGGGGCCGACCGCACCCCCGCCGCCGGG
>NZ_JBHYVA010000395.1:0-7844 GCF_042750055.1 Streptomyces sp. NPDC059456 | reverse complement strand
GAACGGGACCGGGCGCGGAGCCGACCCCGAAGGCCCTGTGGGCACCGCCGGCGGGTGCGCCGTCCGGGGCCGGGCGGGAGCCGGCCGCCTCGTACCCGCTGAACAGGTCGCCGAGCCCCGCCGGAGGCTCGCGCCAGCCGGACGGCGCGGGGGCGGGCTGACGGCGTCCGATCCGGATCGAGTCGAGCTTCGGCAGATCGGTGCGGCGCAGGAGGTCGGCGGTGGCCAGGGCGATGCGTACGCCGGTCCAGTCCTCGCCGGTGCGCTGGGCGACCGAGGCGCGCAGCACGAGGCGGCCGGTGCCCTCGCCCTGCCGGTGGGCGAGGCGGTAGGCGGGCACCCAGACGGCGCCGGGCACCGCGTACTCCAGCTCCAGCTCCAGCTCCGGCTCCGGTTCCCGGTCCGGCTCCTCCCCTTCGGCGGCGCCGCCGAGGGTCAGGACCGCGCAGACCGTGGTCTCCACGTGCCGGGACGGTGCGTCGGTGGAGGCGCGGGCGAGCCTGTCCGCGGCGACGGAGAGTTCGTGCTCGGCGAGGCGCTCCGCCTCCTGCAGTTCGGCGAGGCGCGCGTGCAGTGCGGTCAGCCGGGCGTCGACGAAGTCGGCGAGCTCCAGCCATGCGTCGACCGGCGTACGGCGGTGCGGGTCCCCGCGCCTGCGCTCCGGCGGCGCCGGGCGCAGCCCCCGGATTTCCTCGATCAGGCCCAGTTGCCGCTCTCGGCGGCCCTGTGCCGCCGCGTACCGTTCGCGCAGCCGCTCGACCTCGCGCCGCAACGCGTCGGGTGCGCCGGCGCCCAGGGGCTCGGCCCCGGCCTCCACGCGGGCCTCGGTGACGCGCACTCCGGGGGCGTTCAGGACGCGGGCCCGCAGGGAACCGGGGTCCATCGAGCGGGGCAGCCCCGTCACCCGCAGCCGGGCGTCCGGCGGCATGCTGCCGCGCACCAGGCGGCGGCAGACCGCCCCCTGCGCGTACACCACGACCGAATCGAGGGTCGACCCCCAGGTCCGTGCCGTCTTGTCGGTCATGTGCTCCGCCCCGCCCCCGTCGCGTCCGTGCTGAGCGAAGCCTACGCCCGGGGGCCGGGCGTGTACGGGTGACCCCGTCGTCCGCGCGGGCCGCCCGTCAGCTGGCGGAGCCCGCCGCCGAACCCGTCGCGAGGTCCGCGCCCCAGCGGGCGATCGCGGCCGGCAGGTCGAGCGCACCCGGGCGCAGGCCGGAGTCCTCGGCGGGCCAGTCCTCGCGGGGGACGCGCCACATCACCTCGAACTCGTTGCCGTCCGGGTCCTTGGCGTAGAAGGACTTGGAGACCAGGTGGTCGCTCGCGCCGACCAGGGCACCCCGGTCGGTGAGCTTCTGCCCCAGCTCGGCGAGCTCGCCGAGGGTGCCGACCTCCCAGGCGAGGTGGTAGAGCCCGACCCGGCCCTGCTCGGGACCGGGCGCGTCGCCGCCGACCGAGAACAGCCCGAGGTCGTGGTCGTTGAGGCTGCCGGGAGCGCTCAGGAAGGCGGCCCGTCCGGCGACCATGTGGTCGACCCGGAATCCGAACACGTCGGAGTAGAACGCGACGGAGCGCTCGACGTCGCGGATCCAGAGCACGGCGTGGTTGAGGCGGCGTACGGACATGGGGCGGCGCTCCCGATGGCTCGAAGGGGGTGGCTCGATCTGGTGGGTACCAGCATAACGTTCAAATTCGAACTATCGACCCCGGAGCCCTGTTCTCCGCCCGCGCCGGACGATTACGTTGGTTTTCCTTCCCGAAGGCTCCGGGAGGCTTCGTCTTGTCGGCGCCGTTACTCCCCGGCGATCCACGGCAGTCGGGCACGTTCTACCTCGACGGACGCCTCGGCGCCGGCGGCCGGGGCGTGGTGTAGGAGGGCTACGGCGCCGACGGCCGGCGGGTGGCCGTCAAGGCACTGCACGGGGTGGAGGACCACGACCGGGACAGGCTCCGCAAGGAGGTCGAGGCCTGGAGCCGGGTGGCTCCCTTCTGCACCACCACCGTGCTCCACGCCGACCTCGACGGAGCGGTCCCGTACGTCGTGAGCGAATACGTGGCCGGGCCCGACCTGCGGCGGGCGGTCACCGCCGGCGGACCCTGCGGCCCGCAGGAGCGGCGCCGCCTCGCGATCGGCGTCGCCACCGCCCCCTGGTCGCCGTCCACCGGGCCGCCGTCGTGCACCGGGACGTCGAGCGCGAGAACATCCTCCTCGGCCCCGACGGCCCCCGCGTGATCGACTTCGGCATCGCCCGGATCATGGAGGGCGCCGCCACCGCAGGCCTGCCCATGGGCACCCTGCGCTGCATGCCGCCCGAGCGCTACCGCGGCGAGAACGGAGACGCCGAGGTCGACGTGTGGGGCCGGGGCGCCGTCGTGTTCTTCGGCGCGACGGGCCGGCACGCCTTCGACGGGGACACCGCCGGGGCGCTGACCTACCAGGTCGCCATCCACGAGCCCGACACCTCCGTACTGCGGGAACCGCTGCGCTCCCTCGTCGGCGCGGCGCTCTCCAAGGACCCGGCGGACAGGCCGTCCTCGGAGCAGCTGCTGCTGTCCCTCGTCGGCCGCTCCGGCCTCGCCGACGTCGTGAAGGGGGGGCGTTCCCGAAAGCCCGCCGGGCCCCGAGGGGCCCTCGCGCTCCGACGGCGCGGAGACCGCCTTCTCCCGCCTGGGCACCGCCGCGCAGGAGGCTGTCTCCCCGGTGCTGCTGCGGCTGGTCGCCCCGGGGGAGCGCGCCGAGGACACGCTGCGCTCGGCGCACCGGTCCGAGTCCGCCGACGGACGGACCTGCAGGAGGTGCTGGACCGGGTCCTGACCGCCTTCACGCAGGCCCGGATCCTGGTCCGGGACTGCGATTCGGGCACCCTCTCCCGCGCCGCCCTGATCCGGGCCTGGCCCCGGCTGCGCGACTGGGCGGAGGCCGAACGCCCGGGCCTGGGCGTCCACCAGCGCCTGTCGGAAGCGGCCCGGCTCTGGGAGGGGAACGGCCGCAAGAACAACGACCTGTTCCAGGGCGCCGAGCTGGAACGCACCCGCGACTGGGCCGCGACGGGGCGCCGCCACCTCACCCTCAACCACACCGAGCGGGGCTTCCTGGACGCCGGGTCCGCACCGACCCGGCGCCACGGCCGCTTGTGCGTCCTGCTCAGCGCCGTACCGGCCGTCCTGCCGGTCCTCGCAGTCGGCGCGGCCGCCGTGGCGTTCGACCGGCGCCGCACCGTGATCGCCCGGCGCCGGACCGTCACCGGCCGGCGGGACCGGGCGGCCTCCGCCCAGGTCGCCGGCACGGCCCAGTCCGTCCGCGGCACCGATCCCGGGCTCGGCCGCAGGCTCGCGATCGCCGCGGCGGGCCTGGCCGACACCCCCGAGTCGTGGTCGGCGCCGCAGGCCCTGCGCTACCAGTGGGCCACGGACGCGGTCAGGCCGCCCGGCTCCGTCCCGGCCTTCCCCGATCGCGATGCCACCGGGCAGACGCTCATGGCCGCCGCGGACACGAACGTGGAGTTCTGGAACGTCGAGACCCGCACGAAGACCGGCTCCTGCACGGCTCCGGCCAGGATCCACCGGGTCGGCCTCTCCGACGACGGCACGACGGCCGCCGTGAGCACCGACGACGGGTACACCCGCGTGCTCGACGTCGCCCGCGCCCGGCCGCGCGACGCCCACGCCTTCCCCACCCCCGAGATGTACGGCGGATACCGGTCGCCCGTGAGACCCAGCCCCTCGGGCACCTGTCTGCTGAGTGAAACGGTCGACGCGGACACGAAGTCCACCCTGACGGTGTGGGACACCCGGACCGCAGAACAGAAGTTCACCGAGAGCGCCTGCGGGAACGTCCTCCACCTCATGCATTCCTCGTTCTCACCGGACGAGGCGGTGTTCTCCGTCCCCGGATCCACGGAGCACGGGTTCACCCGGGTCGACCTGCGCACCAGGAAGGAGCTGCCCGTCCCCTTCCCCACCACCGATCTCAAGACCGAGGACATCACCGGCCGACGAGAAGAAGCCGGTCCTGGGCAGCCTGCCGGTCGTGGACCAGCAGGCGCGCAGCGGGGCGTCGATCGCCTTCGCGTTCGCACCCGACGGGAAGTCGCCGGCCGGCCAGGTCGTGACGAAGGACGAGGCCAACACACTCACGTTCTGGGCTCTACACACACCCCGCGGCTTCCGCCCCTACATCCGGCTCTGGGACGCCCGTACGCTCCGGCCCAAGGGCCAGGACCTGAGCACCGGCCCGGTCTGGACGTGCCTGTCCGCACCGGCGACGGCGACCGCCGTCTCCCCGGACGGCCGGCTGTTCGCCACCGTGCACGCATCCCGGCCCGGCCACCAGATCGAGGTGTGGGACAGCCGCACCCGCACCCGGCTCGGCGTACCGCTGACCGGGGCCGTGGACGAGGTCGTGGTGGTCGCGTTCACCCCCGACGGTTCGGCCGTGACGGGGGCCGACAACCACGACGGGGTCTTCACCCACCCCCTCGCCCCCGGGCAGCTGGTCCGGGACCTCTGCGCCCTCTCGGGACCCCTCGGCGAGCAGGAGTGGAAGACACACATCCCCGACGTCCCCCACCGCAAGACCTGCTGACGGCATGCACGCCGGCCACGGGCCCGCCGTACGGGCCGTGGCCGGGCGGGTCCTCTGTCGCGACGGGGGTCCGCCCGCCACACTGGTGGCCACGGGGCGCGGCGCCCCGTCACGAGGAGGTGGTGGTGGGGTGTCGTCGGCGAACCCTGCAGAACAGCCCGCTCCGGTCGTGCGGCCCGAGGTGTGGGAGACGTACGGTCCGGCCGATCTCAGTGCCGTGCCGGTGTTCGCCGGAGGGTTCATCAACTTCGGCTACTGGCGCGCCGTGGACCTCGAACGGCCCCTGTCCCAGGACGACCGGATCCGCAGCGAGCAGGACCTCTACCGGCACGTACTCGACGCGGCCGGCCCCGGCGGCGGCCGGGCCGTGGAGATCGGCTGCGGTCTGGGCCTCGGATGCGCCCTCGCCCTGGAGGAGTACGGGCCCGCACAGATCACCGGAGTGGACATCCACCCCCAGCAGCTCCGGCGGGCCCGCGAAGCCAACTCCCACCTCCTCGAAGCAGAGCCGGACCGGCTGAGCTTCGTGCTCGGGGCGGCGGAGAACCTGCCGCTCGGCGACTGTGCGTTCGACTGCCTCTACAGCGTCGAGGCGGCCCAGCACTTCCCGGACCTGCCCGCGTTCGCCCGCGAGGCGGCGCGCGTCCTGCGCCCCGGCGGACGGATCGCGGTCACCAGCTTCTTCAGCGTCGACGGTGCGCCCGCCCCGGCGGAGCGGCTCGCCGGGCTGCTCGACTCGTTCGCCAGCGGCCTGGACATCGCCCGGCCCGTGTCCCGGCTCGGCGAAGCCCTGGCCGACGCCGGTTTCACCGACGTGCGCATCACCTCGATCGGCCCGCAGGTCTGGCCCGGCTGGGACCGCTGGCTCGCCCGCCTCTGGGAGCCGGGCACCTGGCCCCGCAACTTCCTGGCCGCCTGGGAACAACAGATCCTCGACTACTACCTGGTCACCGCCACCCGACCGTAGCCCGCACGGGAACGGGCCCCCTCCACCCGGGGCCCGATACCGGTCACGGCGCTCCCGGAACACCTCAACGGCGTTCCGGGAAGGCGAGTTCCGCGCCCCGACCTCGCACCCGACCTCGCACCCGGTCTCGCACCCGGTCTCGCACACGAACACGCCGTCGGGGCGCGGAACCGCACCCCTGCACGCGCTGCTCCGCGCCGCCCGGCAACTCCGACCGCGGACACCTCCTTTGGGCCCGGTACCACTCAAACCCACACACCTCACAGGTCACCTGGGTAGAGTCCGCACCCAACACCGTCCATCAGAGGAGTCCACATGTCCGCTCGGGAGATTCCCAACCTCAAGTCCCAGTACGCAGAGAAGGTCGCCGCCGACCTCGACCTCAACACCGCGGAGCAGGAGCGCATCCGAGAGGAGATCACCTCCCTCCAGGAGCGCCTGGCCGGTCTGGAGCAGGACCACGCACTCCTCGTCGGCATGCGGGCGGCCCTCGGTGACGTCGCGGCTGCGCTGCCCGCCCCGCGCGCCGGCAAGAAGGCCGCGACACCCACCACCACCACGGCCGCCACCGTGAAGAAGGCGACCGCCACGAAGGCGCCCGCGAAGAAGGCGCCCGCGAAGAAGCCGGCCGCCACCAAGGCAGCCGCCACCAAGACGGCGGCCAAGAACGCAACCGGCGCGAAGGCGGCCGGCGCGAAGACGGCCACGGTGAAGGCCGCACCGAAGGCGCCCGCGAAGGCCGCGGAGAAGGCGCCCGCGAAGGAGAAGGCCGTCGCGTCCAAGGAGAAGCAGGTCCCGCTGACCGAGCTGATCCACCGGCACCTGACCGGTCAGGCGGAGCCGAAGACGGCCCGCGAGATCGCGCAGGCCCTGAAGGCCGCGCACCCGGACCGCAGCGTCAGCGACAACCTGGTGCGCACGACCACCGAGCGTCTGGTGGCCCGCAGCCTGGCGGAGCGCGTCAAGCAGGGCGCCACCGTCTACTACACGGCCCTCCCGCACCACGGTGGGGCTGCCGAGGCCGTCGCGGCCCCTGCCGTCGCCGACGAGGTGGCGGCCGGAACTGAGACGGAAACCACTCCGGTGCCCGCCACCGCCTGACCAGCCCTGCCAAGGGCGCCGCGACGCGGTGCTTCCCCGGGCCTGCAGGCTTCCGCCCTCCGGCCCGGGGGTGGCGAACGGGCCGTTCGGACGAGCCGGGTCCGTGTGCGCGTGACCTACTCTGGATCGGAATCGTGAGTTCCGGGGGTCGAGCGCAAAGGAAGAGCGCGTCCATGGGCATCACCAGCAGTTCCGTGCGTCGTCGACGGGCGGGGTCCGCCGTGGCGGGGGCCGTCCTCGGCCTTCTGGCGGCAGTGGCCACCCCGGCCTTCGCCGCCACGGACGGTTCCGCGGGGCGGCCCGCGGCCGGCTCGGAGCAGGCCAAGCAGGCCAGGGAAGCCAAGCAGGCCAGGGAAGCCAAGCAGGCCAGGGAAGCCAAGCGGGCCAGGGAAGCCAAGCGGGCCAGGGAAGCCAAGCGGGCCAAGGGTGCCGCCACGATCCCCCTGGGCATCTCCCGGCTGGCGCAGGGACCGGGTCGTGACGTCGCCATCACCATCGACGACGGGCCGGACCCCCACTGGACCCCGCAGGTCCTCCAGGTACTGAGGCAGAACCACGTCAAGGCCACCTTCTGCATGATCGGAACCAAGGCGCAGAAGTACCCGGAGCTGGTGCGCGAGGTCGCCGCGGAGGGCCACCAGCTGTGTGACCACTCCGTCGACCACGACGTGACGATGGACCACAAGCCCGTCGCCTATCAGCGGCAGCAGATCCTGGACGCCAAGACCATGATCGAGAAGGCCGTGCCGGGCGTCGCCGTGAACTACTACCGGGCGCCGGGCGGTGCCTTCACCCCCGACAGCCGTGCGATAGCCGTCGCGAGCGGCATGCGGCCGCTGGGCTGGAGCGTGGACCCCAGGGACTGGAGCCGCCCCGGCCTGCCGGCGATCGTCGCCGCCGTGGAGGGCAAGCTGCCCCGGCAGCCGACCGTCCTGTTCCACGACGGCGGCGGCGACCGCAGCGAGACGGTCGCCGCGCTCAAGGAGTACCTGCCCTGGCTGGCCAAGCAGGGCTACGGCTTCACCTTCCCGGCCCTCACCACCCCGTAGGCCCGGGCCCGGGGCTCACGCCCCGGTCTCCCGTACGTACGCCCCCGCCGCCGCGGCCACCCCCCCGGCGGGGGCGGCGCGGGCGGCGCCCCGGGGGTGCGCGGGGGCTACAGAGGGGGGCGCGGGCGCGGCGCGGGTGGGAGAG
>NZ_JBHYVA010000394.1:3847-7867 GCF_042750055.1 Streptomyces sp. NPDC059456 | reverse complement strand
CACCTTGGCCCAGCCGCCGCCGCACCACGCGATCGCAAGGGGTCGCGGGGGCTCGGAGAGGTGTATCAGAGACCGGGCGCGGTCCTCGTACGCCTCGTGGGGAACGTCGGCCAGGGGGTCGGCGTCGGCGTCGTCGGCCTTCGGCGCGGTGCCGGGGGCCTTCCCGGGGGCCCTGTCGGGGGTTCTGCCCCGGGCTCCTGCGCGCGCGGCGACGGCGGAGGCCGGGGCGGCCTGCGCGAGCGGGCGGACGGTGGTCGCCGGGCCGGCCGGGGAGGCGGCGGCGGACGCGGCGGGGGCGGCGGGGGACAGCGCGGCGGCGGCCACTGCGGCCCCGGCCAGCCAGCGCTGCGCGCGGAGGCGTTGAGTCACGGGGAGCCCCTCCCGTCCCGAGCAGCCGAGATGTTGTGCTCAGGTTTACATAGTGGGGCAAAGCGGGCATCCCGGGCGCCCCATGAGGGTCACCCGGGATGTCAGATGCGTCGTGCGGACTACTCCGGATTGCCGGTCGACACGGTCAGCGTGTACTCCGTGCCTTCCTTGTCGATCTTGTCGCCGGGCCGCGGGGTCTGGTCGAGGACGGTGTCCTTGCCGTAGACGGCCTCGTCCTTCTCGACGATCTTGTACTTGCCGCCCGAGGCCTGGATGCACTCCTTGACCGAGAGCAGGTTCTTGTAGCGCAGGTCGGGCGCCGTGTACTTGGTCGCGTCGCTGAAGTACTTGACCGGGTCCTTGCACTTGGCCGCGTCGATCGTGCGCGAGGTGTCCGGACCCTTGTAGCCGGTCTTGGCCGAGGAGGACGCGGAGGCGGCGGGCGAGGCGGAACCGCCGCCCGCCTTGTCCTTGTCCTTGTCGCCGCCGCCGTTCACGACGGCCGCGATCAGACCGCCGACCGCCAGCAGCGCCACCAGGACCGCGCCGACGACCACCGGCATGTTCCGCTTGCCGCCGCCCGCGCCGACCCGGGTGGACGGGCCCGTGCCGCCCGACGGCGAGATGGTGAACGGCGGCGGCGTCTGCGGTGCGTACTGCTGCTGGTGCGCGACCTGCTGCTGCGGCGGGTACGCGTACCCGCCCTGACCGTGCGGCTGGGCCGCCGGCGGCGGGGTCTGCGGGGCGTAGGGCGACGGCGTCGGGGTCGGCGCGTACGGCTGCTGCACCGAGTGGGCCGGCGGCGCCTGGAACCCGGAGTCCACCGGGGGGAACACGGCCGAGCCGACACCCGCGCCGCTCGACCCCGTGTGAACGCCCGGGACGATGGCCGGGGCGCCGGTCTGGCCGGCCGACAGCACCCGCGCGATCTCGTCGCGCATGGCGGCGGCCGTGGGGAAGCGCTCGTTCGGGTTCTTCTTCAGCGCGCGCGCCACCAGGGCGTCCATCGCCGGGCTGACCGACCGGTTGATGGAGGACGGGGCGACCGGCTCCTCCTGCACGTGGGCGTAGGCGATGGCCAGCGGGGAGTCCGCGTCGAACGGGATCCGGCCGGTCAGCAGCTGGAACAGCATGATGCCGACCGAGTACAGGTCGGAGCGGGCGTCCACGGCGCGGCCCAGCGCCTGCTCCGGCGAGAGGTACTGGGGGGTGCCGACGACCATGCCGGTCTGCGTCATCGAGGTGACCCCCGACTGCATGGCGCGGGCGATGCCGAAGTCCATGACCTTGACCACACCGCGCCTGGTCATCATCACGTTGCCGGGCTTGATGTCGCGGTGGACCAGGCCCATCTCGTGGCTGACCTCCAGCGCGGCCAGTACGTCGGCCGTCACCTTCAGCGCCTTGTCGGCGGGCATCGCCCCGTACTGGCGGATGTCCGCCTCCAGCACGGAGCCGAGCGGCTGGCCCTCCACGTACTCCATGACGATGTACGGCATCACCGCGGCGTCGCCCGCCCCGGGATCGCTGAACGTCACCTCGCCCTCGCCCGTATCGAATACCGAGACGATGTTCGTGTGCGACAGTTTCGCTACAGCCTGGGCCTCGCGGCGGAAGCGCTCGCGGAAGGACTGTTCGCGGCCGAGGTCGCTGTGCAGGGTCTTGATGGCGACCTGGCGGTCGAGGGCCGAGTCGTAGGCGAGGTAGACGGACGCCATGCCGCCCGCACCGAGCAAGTCCCTTAGCTGGTAACGGCCACCGGCCAGAGAGCCGCCTGCGTACTGGCCCTGAGTGCCGTCCTGGCTCATGACTGTTGCTTCCCCTCGGGATGTGTCCCTACGCGTCTGGCTGAGCGCATGTCGCGCCCAGTCTGCCGGAGGGCAAGCACACGTCAAGCCGGGTACCCGTTCCGTGACCACACCCGTACACACGCGGATGTCCGGACGGCGACCTGTTGCGAGGCTGTAGCGTTCATCGGAGCACACGGAAAAAGGACCTACCGCGAAGCGGCGGCCGAGAGAGACGACGGCGAGGACTGATGGCACCCGAACCCGAGGGAAACGGCGCCGGGATGGCCGACGGTCCTGAGCATTGGGGCGCCGGCGGCCTGGTCGGCGACGGCCGCTACCGGCTGACCCACCGCCTGGGCCGCGGCGGCATGGCGGAGGTGTTCGCCGCCGAGGACGTCCGGCTGGGCCGGACCGTCGCGGTGAAGCTGCTGCGCGCCGATCTCGCGGAGGACCCGGTCTCCAAGGCCCGCTTCACGCGTGAGGCGCAGTCGGTCGCCGGGCTCAACCACCATGCCGTCGTCGCCGTGTACGACTCCGGCGAGGACAAGGTCGGCCCCAACACGGTGCCGTACATCGTCATGGAGCTGGTCGAGGGCCGCACCATCCGCGACCTGCTGATCAGCGCCGAGGCCCCGGGCCCCGAGCAGGCGCTCATCATCGTCTCGGGCGTGCTGGAAGCCCTCGCGTACTCGCACCAGCACGGCATCGTGCACCGTGACATCAAGCCCGCCAACGTGATCATCACGGACGCCGGCGCGGTCAAGGTGATGGACTTCGGCATCGCGCGCGCCCTGCACGGCGCCCAGTCGACGATGACCCAGACCGGCATGGTCATGGGCACCCCGCAGTACCTGTCGCCCGAGCAGGCGCTCGGCAAGGCCGTCGACCACCGCTCCGACCTGTACGCGACCGGCTGCCTGCTGTACGAACTGCTCGCGCTGCGGCCCCCGTTCACCGGTGAGACCCCGCTCTCGGTGGTCTACCAGCACGTGCAGGACGCGCCGGTGCCGCCCTCGCAGCTGCCGGAGGGCCACCAGATCCCGCAGGAGCTCGACGGCCTCGTCATGCGCTCCCTCGCCAAGGACCCGGACGACCGGTTCCAGAGCGCCGAGGAGATGCGCGGGCTGGTCCAGTACGCGCTCCAGATGCTGCACGACCAGGGGCCGAACACGGGCACCTGGAACACCGGCCCGGTCACCATGGCCCTGCCCCACGGGCGCGGCGGTGCGCAGACCACGGCGATGCCGATGGGTCCGGCGGGCGGGCAGCAGAACTATCCGGCGCACGCCACGACCTCGCAGTTCCAGCAGCCGATGGTGCCGCCGCTGAACCCCGACGACGGTTCGGCCTTCCCCGGCGGGGGCGGGTACGACAACCACGGCCACGGCGGTGGACCGGGCGGCCAGGGCGGCTACGACGGCTACGAGGACCGCGGCGGCGGCCGTTGGAAGCTGTGGCTGTTCGCGGTGCTGGCGATCGTCGCGATCGCGGGCGGCGTGGCGTACGCCGTCAACTCGGTGTCGCACAAGAACACGGACGACAACACGCCGAAGACCGTCCAGAGTTCTTCGAGCAGTCAGCCGAGCACCCCGTCCGAGCAGCAGAGCACACCGCCGCGGGAGACGCCGTCGACGCATTCGTCGGACGACTTCACGCCGAGCCCGGGCCGCAGCAACAAGTACACCCCGAGCGCCAGCCCGTCGACGTCGCCGTCGTTCTCCCCGTCGCCGTCCGCCTCGAAGGCCTCGCCGTCGGCTTCGAAGTCGGCCTCGTCCTCGCCGTCGAAGTCGAGCGGAACCGGTGGGGGCGGGTCCACCCCCGACCCGCTGGGCGACGGGACCTAGAGCGCGCAACGGTCGGG
>NZ_JBHYVA010000394.1:0-3837 GCF_042750055.1 Streptomyces sp. NPDC059456 | reverse complement strand
TCGCCCGCGGCCGCGCGCTGGATGCGGCGGGCCCGGGGGGGGGCGGGCCCCCCCCCCCCCGTGGGGGGGGCGGTCACCGCGCGCCCGACCGGGGGGCGCCGGGTTTTTGCCGACCCCCCGGCCCCCGTCCGTATGTATCGGTGTACGAGCAGCTCAGAGGGCATGCCGGGACTCCCGCTGCTCCTCCCGCTCCGGAATTTCCGGCCGGCGAGTGCACGGTGACGAACGGGGGTTTGATTCACGGGTGAACGGGGTCGAACACCGTTCCGTCCACGAAATGCGGGACCGGACCAAACAGTTCCGAATGAGGGTGCCTCAGGCGCGCTTCTCGGCCTGGAGCCGGGCCACGTACGCGGCGGCCTGGGAGCGGCGCTCCATGCCCAGCTTGGACAGCAGGCTGGAGACGTAGTTCTTGATGGTCTTCTCGGCCAGGTGCAGCCGCTCGCCGATGACGCGGTTGGTCAGGCCCTCACCGATCAGGTCGAGGATCTTCCGCTCCTGCTCGGTGAGGTGGGACAGGCGGTCGTCGCCCTTGCCGTTCTTGCCGTCGCGCAGCCGTTCCAGCACCCGTGCGGTGGCGACCGGATCCAGCAGCGACCTGCCGGCCGCGACGTCCCGTACGGCGCTCAGCAGCTCATTTCCGCGGATCGCCTTCAGCACGTAGCCCGAGGCGCCGGCCATGATCGCGTCGAACAGCGCCTCGTCGTCGGCGAACGAGGTCAACATCAGGCATTTGATGTCCTCGTCCGTGGAGCGGACCTCGCGGCAGACCTCGACCCCGCTGCCGTCCGGCAGGCGCACGTCGAGCACGGCCACGTCGGGCCGGGTGGCGGGGATGCGCACCAAGGCGTCCGCGGCGGTGCCCGCCTCACCGACGATCTCGATGTCCTCTTCGACCGAAAGGAGCTCATGGACACCGCGCCGTACCACTTCGTGGTCGTCCAGGAGGAATACCTTGATTTTTCCGTCTTCGCGCACGAACTCAGTTTCACACACTCACCCCTTCCCTGCCGTCGTTACCCGGGATAACGTGCCGTTGTTCCGGCCCCCTGCAAGGCTGTGACCAGTGGTTGTTCCCCGCCCTGCCGATTTACTTGGAAATCCAAGCAAAAACGCAGGTCAAGTGGGGTTTCGCAGTTATGCGGCGCACTGGGTAACGTGCATTGCGCAGGGCACTTGCCGGGGCACCTGTCACGCTCGCATCCGCACACGAAGCGCACCCACCCCGTGCGCTGGTACGGATACGGGTGAGCCGCACTGGACCCCGGAGAACCCGGGAGCCGGACCGACGGAGGAGCAACACGTGACCGTGGAGAGCACTGCCGCGCGCAAGCCGCGACGCAGCAGCGGCACCAAGCGGGCGGCAGGCGCGGCGAGCGCCGCCAAGGCCCCCGCTGCCAAGGCTGTCGCCACCGCGCAGAACGCCGAGCCCCAGCTCGTACAGCTGCTGACGCCCGAAGGGGAACGGGTCAGCGCAGCGGACAATCCCGACGCCGCGGAGTTCCTCTCCTTCGTCGAGGACATCACGACCGAGGACCTGCGCGGGCTGTACCGCGACATGGTCCTGACCCGCCGCTTCGACGGCGAGGCGACCGCCCTCCAGCGCCAGGGCGAGCTGGGCCTGTGGGCCTCGCTGCTCGGCCAGGAGGCCGCCCAGATCGGATCCGGGCGCGCACTGCGCGACGACGACTACGTGTTCCCGACCTACCGCGAGCACGGTGTGGCCTGGTGCCGCGGCGTCGACCCGACCAACCTGCTCGGCATGTTCCGCGGCGTGAACCACGGCGGCTGGGACCCGAACACCAACAACTTCCACCTGTACACGATCGTCATCGGCTCGCAGACGCTGCACGCGACCGGTTACGCGATGGGCGTGGCCAAGGACGGCGCGGACTCCGCGGTCATCGCCTACTTCGGCGACGGCGCGTCCAGCCAGGGCGACGTCGCCGAGGCGTTCACCTTCTCGGCCGTCTACAACTCCCCCGTGGTGTTCTTCTGCCAGAACAACCAGTGGGCGATCTCCGAGCCCACCGAGCGCCAGATGCGCGTGCCGCTCTACCAGCGCGCCCAGGGCTTCGGCTTCCCCGGCATCCGCGTGGACGGCAACGATGTCCTGGCCTGCCTGGCGGTCACCCGCTGGGCGCTGGAGCGGGCGCGCCGCGGCGAGGGCCCGACCCTGGTCGAGGCGTTCACGTACCGGATGGCCGCCCACACCACCTCCGACGACCCGACCAAGTACCGGCGGGACGAGGAGACGGCGGCCTGGGAGGCGAAGGACCCCATCCTGCGCCTGAAGACGTACCTGCTGGCCAGCGGCGGCGCCGACGAGGCCTTCTTCGAGGCCCTGGAGGCCGAGAGCGAGGCGCTCGGCAAGCGCGTGCGCGAGGTCGTGCGCGCCATGCCCGACCCGGACACGATGGCGATCTTCGAGAACGTCTACGCGGACGGGCACGCGCTCGTCGACGAGGAGCGCGCCCAGTTCGCCGCCTACCTCGCGTCCTTCGAGGAGGGTCACTGATGGCTGTCGAGAAGATGTCGATCGCGAAGGCGCTCAACGAGTCCCTGCGCAAGGCCCTGGAGACGGACCCGAAGGTCCTGATCATGGGTGAGGACGTCGGCAAGCTGGGCGGTGTCTTCCGCATCACCGACGGGCTCCAGAAGGACTTCGGCGAGGAGCGGGTCATCGACACCCCGCTCGCCGAGTCCGGCATCGTCGGCACGGCGATCGGCCTGGCGCTGCGCGGCTACCGCCCCGTGGTGGAGATCCAGTTCGACGGGTTCGTCTTCCCCGCGTACGACCAGATCGTCACGCAGCTCGCGAAGATGCACGCGCGGGCCCTGGGCAAGGTCAAGATGCCGGTCGTCGTGCGCATCCCCTACGCGGGCGGCATCGGCGCGGTCGAGCACCACTCGGAGTCTCCCGAGGCGCTGTTCGCGCACGTCCCGGGTCTGAAGGTGGTCTCCCCGTCGAACCCGAGCGACGCGTACTGGATGCTCCAGCAGGCGATCCTCAGCGACGACCCGGTGATCTTCTTCGAGCCGAAGCGCCGCTACTGGGACAAGGGCGAGGTCGACACCGACGCGATCCCGGACTCCCTGCACACGGCGCGGGTCGCCCGCGAGGGCTCGGACATCACCCTGGCGGCCTACGGCCCGATGGTGAAGGTCTGCCTGGAGGCGGCGGCCGCGGCGGCCGAGGAGGGCAAGTCGGTGGAGGTCGTGGACCTGCGCTCGATGTCCCCCATCGACTTCGACGGGCTGCAGGTCTCCGTGGAGAAGACCCGCCGGCTCGTGGTCGTCCACGAGGCCCCGGTGTTCCTGGGCACGGGCGCGGAGATCGCCGCCCGCATCACGGAGCGGTGCTTCTACCACCTGGAGGCGCCGGTGCTGCGCGTGGGCGGTTTCCACGCCCCGTACCCGCCGGCCCGCCTGGAGGACGAGTACCTGCCGGGCCTGGACAGGGTGCTCGACGCCGTCGACCGCTCGCTGGCGTACTGAGGAGAGCCCTGTGACCATCCGCGAATTCAAGATGCCCGACGTGGGCGAGGGCCTCACCGAGGCCGAGATCCTCAAGTGGTACGTCCAGCCGGGTGACACGGTCACCGACGGGCAGGTCGTGTGCGAGGTCGAGACGGCGAAGGCGGCCGTCGAGCTGCCGATCCCGTTCGACGGCACCGTGCACGCGCTCCTCTTCGAGGAGGGCACCACGGTCGACGTCGGCCAGGTGATCATCTCGGTGCAGACGGGCCCGGCGGAGGCCGAGGCCCAGGCCGCGGCCGTCTCAGCACCGGCCGCCTCCCCTTTCGCCGCCGAGCAGCCGTCCTAGGCGACCGCCCC
>NZ_JBHYVA010000393.1:0-7869 GCF_042750055.1 Streptomyces sp. NPDC059456 | reverse complement strand
CCCGACCCCCCGTCCCCCGCCCCCGCCCCCGGGGGCGCCGCGCCTCCCCCCCCCCCCGGCGCGGCCGCCGCCCCGCGCCCGCCGCGCCCCGGGGGCGCCCCGGGCGGGACGCGGCGCGGTCGCACCCGTGCTGATGGCACGGGTCTGCGGACTGCCGGTCGGCGTGCTCGACGCATCGGCGGCGCCGCGGTCCACGCGCCTCCTGAGGGACGCACTCGACGCGGAGGACGCCGCCGCCGCACTGGCCGGCCCGCTCGCCGACGCCCTCTACCGGCTGGTGCCACGGCTCGACGGCGACCGCGCGGCCCGCCGCGCCGCCGTCGGGCTCCGCCGCGACGTCCACAACGGACGGTTCGCGCCGAGCACCGCCCGGGCCTCGGATCTGGTGTCCGCGCACCTCGAACCCGGACCGGCCCGCCGGCTGGACGCCTGGCTGGAGTCGATGCGCCGGCACCGGGACGGGCTCGGCCGGGCGGAGGAGGTCTTCGCCACGGAGCTGCCCGCGGCCGGGGAGGCCTTGTACCGCCACCTGCGCGATCCGCGGGTGGCGTCCGGTCTCGCGCTGGCCAGCCCGCAGTTCGCCGGGCGCCTGCTGGCCCAGGACGGTCCGGCACCGGACGGCCTGGACTCGCGCGGTGCCCGCAGTGCGGCCGCCTACCTGTCCCGCATCGCCGTCAAACCCAGTCCTTTCAGCACGTTGACCACCCTCGCCGTGGCGTGGCTCGGCAGTGCCCCGGGCACGGCGGCCCGGCCGGCTCCCCGTGACGGCGGTCGGGGCGGAGCCGCCGGCGCGGTGACCTCGTCACGCGGTCTGGCCGTCGCCCTGCTGCTGGCCTGCGCGGCCCATCCGGATCTGGCGCCGGCGTTCGACGTGGTGGCCAACTCCGGTCTGCGGCGGGTCGGCGACCGCCTGCTCGCGGCGCTGCCGGTCTACGCCGCCGCGGACGGGTTCTTCTTCCGCGAGGACGAGGTGACCGACTGCGGGCTGTACGCATGGGCGCTTCCCCTCCTGCCCTCCCGGCCGGTCCCCTTCACGGAGCCGGCCGCACGGCTGGGCGTCATCGGACCGCAACTGGTCGCCCGCTGGGTGGAGATGGGGCTGCTGCAACCCGTCACCCCGTGGCGGCTGGCCGACGGCGGGCACCTGCGGGCCCTGGCCCGGGCCGTCCGCCGCGGCACCCACGCCGATGCGTCGCCGACGGCGGCGGGCGTCCGGGCCGCCCTGGACACCCTCGGCGAGCTGGAGGCCACCGTCGCCACCACGGCCGACGCGGCGGAGCGTGCCCGGGCGGTCGAACGCACCAGGGACGTGGCCGGGGCGGCGTTCAAGGAGCTCGGCCGGCCCGTCCCGTCGTGGCTCGCCGGCACTCCGCTCTTCCACGAGGCGGTCGCGGGCCCCGAAGGACCGGCCCTCGAACTGCCCCGGCACGTCGGCGACGACCTCGCGCACGCGGCCCGGTGGCTCGCCCCGCACGTGGCGCGCACCCCGCTGTACGACGGACTGGTGGAGCGCTTCGTACAGCGGTACGGCGTCGGGGGCACCTGTTCCGATCTGCTCGGCTTCCTGTACGAAGTCCTCGCGCACGCCGACCCGTACGCCATGGCGCAGCAGGACGCGCTGCCACCGGCGGGCGACGGCGCGGGCAGCGGCGCGGCGCCGGGCCGGCTCCACGGCCACGGCACCCTGGGCACCGCGAGCAACTCGGTCTTCTTCCAGATCGCCGCCGCGGACGCCGATCGCGTCGCGGCCGGCGACCACACGCTCGTCGTCAACCTGGTGCAGAACGGGGTCGGCGGCCTGCTCAGCCGCTGGGCCGGCGTTCCGTCGCTTCACGACCGGCTCGCACCGGCCCTCGACGACTGGCTGCGCGCCCTGCATCCGGGCTGCCGCGTACTCCAGGTGTCGGCCTATCCCGACTGGTCCGAGATGCAGCGGCCCACGCTGAGCACGGTGCCCCGGCTCCGCTGGCCCTCGGACCTCCCGGACGGCGACCCCGATGCCGTCGACATCGCAGGGCTGTCACTGTCCCACGACCCGGAGACGGGCACGCTCCAGGCGTACGACAGCGACGGGAGCCCCGTGGCGTTCGCGTACCTGGGGACCACTCCCACCTACTTGCTCCGCGGAGCCGTCCGGCTGCTGTGCCTGCTCTCCGACCCCTGGATGACGCTCGGCAGGGCCGATCGCGAGGTCCGGGCCTTCGACCGGGTGACGACGGACGAAGGGGTCCGGTACCTGCCGCGCATCCAGCACGGAAGGATCGTGTGGGCCAGGGCCCGGTGGCGGCTGCCCGCGGCCCGCGTGCCGCGCCCGGACCCCGGCGTGTCACCGGTGCGGTTCCTGGCCGACGTGGAGCGCTGGCGTCGTCGGTACGGACTGCCCGAAGAGGTCTTCCTCGTACAGGTCACGCGCGGGCCGCGGGGCGTGCGCAAGGAGAAACCGCAGTGGCTCGGCTTCGACCACCCCCATGTGGTGTGGGCCGCGCTGCGCCAGATCCGGTCCGACGCCCTGGCGGTCGACCTGGTCGAGGCGCTGCCCGGCAGGGACGGGCACTGGAACCGGGACGCCGCCGGCGCACCGGTCGCGACCGAGTTCACGGGGCTGGTGCGCCATGGCTGACACGCTCGCGAAGGTGCACGTGGAACTGCCCGCGCACGACTGGCTGTACTACCGGATCCATGTCTGCGATCCCGCCGGGATGCAGGAACTGCTCGAACACGTCGTACGCCCGGCGCTCGTCCGGCTCCGGGACGAAGTCCCGGAACTGCGCTGGTTCTTCCTGCAGTTCATGGACGTCTCCGGACTGCATCTGCGCCTGCGCCTGCATGCGCGGCAGGCGTCGCTCCTCCACGCCGAGAGCACCCTGCGGAGCCTGCTGGCGGTCGTGCCGCACCGTGGTGCGACGAAACACGTCTACGCGCCGGAGACCCACAAGTTCGGCCCGGGCGAGGGCATACGCCTGGCGGAACGGGTCTTCGAGCACGGCAGCGAGGCCGCACTCGCCTGCCTCGGGCCCCGGCAGCGCTCCCTGCGCACGGGATATGCGGCGGCCCACATGACGCTGATGCTGGCCGCCCTCGGACCCCGGCTGCGCAGGACCTTTCTGCACCAGTACGCCTGGTACTGGAGCGGCGGCCCGCTGCTGCGCGGACGCCTTCCGCACGGAGCCTCCCTCGCGGACGCAACGGCCCGGTCCACACGGCTGCTGGCCCAGGTCGAGTGGGTCCTCTCGGATCCCGCGGCCCGTTCCGCGCTCGCCGGATACGCCGACGCGTACCGGCGGGAGCTGAGCTCGCCGGCACGCACGCACATTCCCCGGACCGATTCCTTTCTGCTTTTCCACCACATTCACCTGATGAACAACCGGCTCGGTGTTGTACCGTCCGAGGAAGCGCAGTTGGCGCGGTTTCTCTGGCTCGCCGACGACGCATTTCTCGAGACGGCACCGCCGGCATGACAGTTGTCATGAGGGGTGTTCCGCGAACTGCACGGGAAAGTGATGACAGCGGCCCCTGCCTGGAACCACACCGGGCCGATAGCATTCGATCATGCCTGAACAGCCAGTGATCGAGGTATCGGACCTCCATCAACAATACGGGGAATTCGCCGCGGTTCGCGGAATATCGTTCGACGTGCGACCCGGAGAGGTATTCGCACTGCTCGGGACGAACGGCGCCGGAAAAACCACCACGATGGACATCCTGGAAGGGTTCCGGCCCGCCACGCGGGGAACCGCCCGCGTCCTGGGCGTCGACCCCCATGCGCACCGGCGCAAGATCGCGCACCGGGTCGGCATCATGCTCCAGGAGGCGGGGTTCTTCCAGGAACTGACCGCCGCCCAGACCGTCGACGCGTGGCGCCGGTTCATGGTGAAGGCGCGGTCCCGGGCCGAAGCGCTGGCGATGGTCGGGCTGGAGGACAGGGCGAACACCCCGGTGGGCCGTATGTCGGGCGGCGAGAAGCGCCGCCTCGACCTCGCCCTGGCGCTGCTCGGGCGGCCGGAGGTCCTCTTCCTCGACGAACCCACCACCGGCCTCGACCCCGAGGCCCGCCGCGACACCTGGAAGCTCATCAAGGGCCTGGTGGGCGAGGGCATGACCGTCCTGCTCACCACGCACTACATGGAAGAGGCGGAGTTCCTCGCCGACCGGGTGGCCATCATGGACCACGGCAGGATCGTCAGGTCGGGCACGCTCGGTGAGATGGTGCAGCAGTTCGCCGCACGGATCTCCTTCCGGCTGCCGGCCGGGATCCGCGCCGCCGACCTGCCGGTCCTGGGCGGCACCGAGGTGCAGGAGGAGTCCGGACGGACGGTGCTCCTGGCCCGCGATCCACAGGACGTGCTGAAGGCGCTGCTGCACTGGGCGGACGGCGCCGACGCCTCGCTGCGTGAACTCGAGGTGCGCAGCGCCTCCTTGGAGGATGTCTTCCTCGATGTCGCCGAGAACGGTAGGAAAGCCCCGTGATGTGGTTCCGGTACACCTTCGCGCAGTTCCGGCTGTCCCAGCGGGTCTACTGGAAGCAGTTCGGCTTCGCGTTGACCGCGGTGATCGTGCCGCTCGGACTCGGCATCGCCTATCCGATGAGCATGCACGGCAAGAAGCTGATCGCCGGCATCGACGCCGGACAGTACGCGCTGGTCGGCTTCATCGGCTTCGTCCTGCTGTGGATCGTCTACAACCTGATCAATTCGGCCGCGTCCCGGCGTGATGCCCTGATCTACAAGAGGTTGCGGGGCACCACGCTCCCCGACACTTCCATCTTCGCCGGGGAAGCGCTCAGCGGCAGCGTCGTGAGCCTTGCGGAAGTCGTCGTCCTGATCGCCGCCGGATGCGCCCTCATGGGTTCTTCCGGACCGGAGAACGTCCCGTTGTTCGTGATCGCCGTCGTGCTGGGCGCCGCCATGTTCGCGCTGGTCGCCATCGGCGTATCGGGACTGCTTCCCAATGCGGAGGTGTCCACCTGGATCGTCACCCCGTTCATGATGCTGATGATGCTGGGCTCCGGCGTCACCATGCCGCTGTCCGCGCTCCCGGAAATCCTGCGGACGCCGGCGGAGTACCTGCCGCTCACCCCGGTCGTGGAAATTCTGCGCACCGCCTATTTCGGCCGCGACTTCGCGACGGATTCGGCGGGCGCGGCCGTTCCGGACCCCATCGGACTCCTCGACGCCTTCCAGGCCTGCTCGACCCAGGTCGGTATCATGTGCGCCTGGACCGCGATCGGACTCGCACTCGCCCAGAAGTACTTCCGCTGGGACCCCCGGCACGCCGGGTGACCCCGAGGGCGCCGGCCAACGGCACTGCCACGGGCGGGGGTTCGGCCCGGACCGTGACACGGGGGAGACAGAGGCGCGTGCTGGGGCAGTCATCGGAGTCCGTGCCGCGCGCCGTCGGAGTCCTCATCATCGGGCTGTTCCTGTTCTACGTCGCCGAGCCGGCGTTCTACTGGGGCTCTTCGCGGCCGGGCGTGCCGTACGTGCTGGCCGCCGTCGTGGGTGTGCTGGCGTTCGGTGCGACGTTCATCCGCATCGTGCGGGAGAGCATCCGCTACGGGCCCGGCAGGAACGCGCGTACCGCCGACCTGGCCGTGTGCGGGATCGTGGGCTTCGGCGTCTGCTTCACCTGCGGCCCCTACTGGATGGCACTGCCCGCGTTCTTCGGCGGAGCGGCCCTGCTGTCGCTGGCGCCCTGGCCGGCCGTCGCGGTCACGGCACTCGCCCTCGCCGGCGAGGCCGCGGCCGGCCTGATGCTCGGTCTGAGCGGCTCGGGGGTGGTGGAGGTGACCGTCCGGGCCGGCATCACCGCACTCGTGGTGTTCGCCCTCGGGCGGCTGGGCGCGCTCATCAGCGAAGTGCACCGGGCCCGGGCGGAACTGGCCAGGATGGCCGTGGTGCAGGAGCGGCTGCGGTTCTCCCGCGACCTGCACGACGTACTCGGCCACACCCTCTCCGTCATCGCGCTCAAGAGCGAGGTGGCGGTCCGGCTGGCCCCGCGGCGGCCCGAACGGGCCCGGGACGAGATGGAGGCGGTGGTGGACATCGCCCGCACCGCCATCACCGATGTCCGTACGCTCGTACGGGGATACCGGCAGCCGTCCTTGTCGGCCGAGATCGACGGCATCCGCTCCGTGCTGGAGACCGCCGGGGTGGCGTGCGAGGCCGACGCGATACCGCAGCAGCTTCCGACAGCGGTCCAGGACGTCCTCGGCTGGGTCGTCAGGGAAGGCGCGACGAACGTCCTGCGGCACAGCAGGGCGACCTGGTGCCGGATCAAGGTCCGCATCAGCGGGGAGACCGTGCTCCTCGAAATACTCAACGACGGTGCACAGCAGCAGGCGGAGGGCCGGCAGCGGCGCGGCGGCCACGGCCTGATCGGCCTCTCCGAGCGGCTGGCGGCCCTGGACGGCCGGCTCGCCTCCGGCCCGGGCCCCGGCCGCACCTTCCGCCTGCAGGCCACCGTCCCGCGAGATCCGCCGGACAGCGAAACGACCAGGGAGACATCCCCATGATCAGGGTTCTCATAGCCGAGGACGAACGGCTCATCCGCGAGGCGCTGGCGGTCCTGCTCTCGCTGGAGGACGACATGGAGGTCGTCGCGCAGACCGGGACCGGCGACGAGGTCGTGGCGCTCGCCGCCGGACAGCGGTGCGACGTGGCGATCCTCGACATCGACATGCCCGGTACCGACGGGCTCACCGCCGCCGAGCGGCTGCGGCGCGACCAGCCGGGATGCGCGGTCATCGTGCTGACCAGCCACGGCCGCCCCGGCTATCTGCGGCGTGCGGTGCACGCCGGCGTCCGCGGGTTCCTGACCAAGGAGGTCGCGGGCGACCGGCTCGCGCAGATCGTGCGGGAAGTCCGGGACGGCGGGCGGTACATCGACCCCGTGCTGGCCGCCGACGCGATCTCCGTCGGGGAGAGCCCGCTCAGCAGGCGCGAGCTGGAGGTTCTCCGACTCGCGGAGGACGGCCGGCCGTTGCACCGGATCGCCGAGGAGCTGTCGCTCAGCGAGGGGACGGTCCGCAACTACATCTCGGCGGCGATCCAGAAGCTCGGCGCGTCGAACAAGCTCCATGCGATCCGCATCGCGACTCAGGCCGGATGGCTGTAGCGGATCACCTTGGTGATCGGCCACGGCCATCCGGCCTGGGTCTGCCGCACTGCGCCGCCCGCCGGGGGGTGTGGCGGGGGCTACGGCCGTGCGCCGAGGCGGGCGGCGGCAGCCGCCGGCCTCACGCACGCGGGTCTAACGGTGTTTACCAGCAGCCGGCGGTGCCGATGGTGGCCGGGCAGCCGGCGGTGCCGGCGGTGCCGAGGCAGCCCGCACCGCTGACCTCGCCGAGGTCCTCGATGGTGACGTCCTCGACGGCGTCCTGGATGTTCTCCACGGTGAAGGTGTTCTCCATGACCTTTTCTCCTTGACGAAGTGAAACGAGCGGACGGATTGATCCGCCCGAGGCGGCCACGCAATACCCGCGACCGGACAGGAAAGGCCCCTCATTCCGCACGGAAGCGCGCCTCCATCGAGCGGAAGAATGACCCGAGCTGTCGTCATTATTTTTAGCAGGCCCTTACGCGCGGCCCCAAGCCAAGCGCGGAAGAAGAATATTCACGCACCGCCGTGCGCAGGAATTCCAACGCAAAATTCCCGGCCATCCGAAAGGATTGCCGGGCAGGTGCGGGGTGGTGCCGGCGGGCCCGGGGCGGGCGCGAAAACAGCGGGGACGCTGCCGGGGACGAAGTGACTGGCGAGCACCGGGGGCGCCCCGCCCGGGGGGGCGGGGCCGCGGGGGGCGCCGGCGCCGCCTTACCGACCGGGCTCACCGCCCTCCACGGGCGGGGGCTGGGCCTGGAGCCGGTCGAACCG
>NZ_JBHYVA010000392.1:4463-7875 GCF_042750055.1 Streptomyces sp. NPDC059456 | reverse complement strand
CCGCAACCCCTCGCGGGGTTGCGGCACACCGCGGCGGACACGGGGTCAGTGGAACAGCATGGAGGCGTCGCCGGCCGCCGTCGTGACCGAGCCGGGGCACAGGAAACTGCCCGAGACCTTGGACGCGGTGAAGGCCTGGTTCACGTACCGGCGGGTGGCCGCGTCGCGGTTCCACGTGATGTTCGTGGCCTTGTAGCGGCAGGAGATGAAGCTCTGCTTGCCCGTGATGTCGATGGCGTCCGTCCTGGCGAGACCGGCGGCGTCGTCGAAGGTGAAGGCGGGGTTGTTGTTGAGGGTGGCGGTGATGCTGCCGTTGCAGCCGAGGTTTCCACCCGGTGTGTTGATGGTGGTGCGGTCGACGCTCAGTGCGCTCGGGGGGTCGGCGCTGGTGTGCGCGTTGGTCCAGGTACAGGTGTTGCCGGCGACGACGATGACGCCGTCGAGCCGCTGGTCGGCGGTGGGGCCCAGGGCCGTCGCCGACGTCGCTCCGCCGACGGTCACCACTGCGGCCAGGGCGATCGCGCCCGGCCATGTCGAGATCTTCATTCAGTCGCTCCTCTTCGCCACGTCCTCGTGGGGTGTGAAGCGGGGCCCCGGGGGCCCCGCCGGCGTGCGCCCGGACGTGCGGGGCGGTTCCGCAACGGCCGGGGGAGAGAGCTTGCGAACACGTTGCGGAAGGTCCCACAGGGACCTTGAAATGTCAGGCCCATGTCAACAGATTGGCCGGAGTTCGACCTGGCGCCGGAACGGGCGCGATTTCCTGCGGAGTCGCGACGGTGTGGAACGGATCGGGTCCCGTTGCTGTCTAGTCCTGTGCGCCGGCACAGGCGGCGCGGCCGGGCCGGGGGTCCGCGCCGACACAGCGTAGAGAGTCTCCCTGATCCGTGAGTCTGACCAGCAGCACGCTCCTGACCGTCGTCGTACTCGCCACGGTGCTCGCCTTCGGGGCCGCCGTGTGGCTCTGGCCCCGGCTCGGCCGGCGCGGCGGGAAGCCGGCGCTGGGCCGGATCGGCGTGGTGCTGGTGCTCCAGGTGCTGCTGCTCTCCTCCGTCGGGCTGACGGCCAACCGGACCTTCCTGCTCTACGGTTCCTGGGCGGACCTGGCCGGAAAGGAACGGCCGGTGCCCACGGGCCGGGACGCGGACACGCCCGGCGGTTCGGCCGTGCGGCTCCTCGGCCGGCAGCCGACGGAGATGCGGGGCGGCGGCACCCCGCACGTCGGCGGGGAGATCGAGAAGATCACGGTGCAGGGCGAGCGGTCCAAGGCCGTCGTCCAGGCCTACGTGTACCTGCCGCCGGAGTACTTCCAGAAGGGGAACGAGCACCGGAAGTTCCCCGCCACCGTGGTGCTCACCGGGTTCCCGGGGATGGCGGAGAACCTGCTCAAGCCGCTGCCGTACCCGAAGACGGCGTGGACGCTCGCCAAGCAGAAGAAGATGCCCCCGATGATCCTGGTGATGATGCAGCCCTCGGTGGTGCCGACCCGCAACACCCAGTGCATCGACGTGCCGGGCGGCCCGCAGAGCGAGACCTTCTTCGGTACGGACCTGCCCAAGGCACTCGCGGGCTCCTACCGCGTCGGCACCTCGCCCTCGAACTGGGCCGTCATCGGTGACTCCACCGGGGGCTACTGCGCGCTGAAGGTCGCCCTGCAGCACCCGGAGAGCTACACGGCCGGAGTGGGCCTGTCGGCGGACTACAAGCCGGAGATCGACGGGGACTCGGGCGATCTCTTCCACGGGAACACGGCCGAGGAGAAACGATCCGACCTGCTGTGGAGCCTGGACAACCTGCCCCAGGGGAAGTCGTCCTTCCTGGTGTCCACCTCGCTGCAGGGCGAGGGGAACTACAAGCCCACGCAGAAGTTCATCGAGAAGGTGAAGGCGCCGGCACGCGTCTCGTCGATCACCCTCGACCACGGCGGGCACAACTTCAACACGTGGAAGCGGGAGATCCCGCCGGCGATGGAGTGGATCGGCGCCCGCATCACCGCCGAATGACCTCCCGCGCACGCACCGGGCCTGCGGGCACCGGACCCCGCGACCAGGCTCCCGCACCGGACAAGGAATCCTTCACGGCATGACCCGGAACGCAGCGACCACCCCCGCGCACCCCCTCCCGTGCCCCTTCGACGAAGCGTTCGCACGTGACCCGCACGCCGTCCACGCCCGGCTGCGCGCCGCAGGCCCGGTGCACCGCGTCGCGCTCCCCGACGGCTCCCCGGTGTGGCTGGTCACCCGGGCCGCGGACGTACGGGACGGGCTCGCCGATGCCCGGTTCTCCGTCAACAAGCGGCATTCGACCACCGGGTTCAGCGGTTTCAGCCTGCCGCCGGCCCTCGACGCCAACCTCCTCAACGTCGACCCGGAGGACCACCTGCGGCTGCGCCGCCTCGTCGCGAAGGGGTTCACCGCACGCCACGTCGAGTCGCTGCGCGCCGGCATCCAGGACTGCGTCGACGAGCTGGTCACCGGGCTCGCGCAGGAGATCGCCCGCTCCGGCGAGGCGGACCTGGTCGGCGCCTTCGCGAAGCCGCTGCCGCTGCGGACCGTCGGCGCACTGCTGCGCGTACCCGCTCCCGACCAGGAGCGGTTCTCGGGCTGGGTGGCGACCATGCTCGCCCCGCGTGCGAAGGAGGAGCTCGTCGCGGCCGTCGGCCACGTCCACCGCTTCCTGACGGAACTGGTGGAGCAGCGGCGCGGCGCCCCCGGCGACGACATGCTGTCGAGCCTGATCGCGGCCCGCGACGACGAGGACCGGCTCACCGAGGACGAGCTCGTCTCGCTCGCCTTCCTGATCCTGATGGCGGGCAGCGAAACCGTCCAGCACGTCATCGGCAGCGGGCTCCTCACCCTGCTCACCCACCCGGACCAGCTCGCCGTGGTGCGGGCCGACCCCGCCCGGCTCCCCGACGCCGTCGAGGAACTGCTGCGGTACACCGGCCCGCACCAGACGGCGGTCCGCCGGTTCCCGACCGAGCCGGTGGAGATCGGCGGCGTCCGCATCCCGGCCGGGGACACGGTCCTGTTCTCGCTGGCCTCCGCCCACCGCGACCCCGAGCGCCACCCGGACCCCGACCGGTTCGACATCGACCGGGACGACAAGGCCCACCTCGCGCTCGGCCACGGGCTGCACTACTGCCTCGGTGCGCCGCTGGCCCGGCTCCAGATCACCCTCGCGCTGGCCGCGCTCCTCGACCGGCTGCCCGGACTCCGCCCGGCCCGCCCCGTGGACCAGCTCACCTGGACCACCACCTTCCGCTTCCATGCGCTGCGGGCCCTGCCCGTCACCGCGGACCTCTGAGGCCCACGGGCCGGGGGGGGGGCGGGCGGCCCCGGCCGGTGGGGGGCCCCGCGGGGCGCGCGGGGGGGGGCGCCCGCGCGCGGCGGCCCCGCGCGGGGCGCCCGGAGGC
>NZ_JBHYVA010000392.1:0-4453 GCF_042750055.1 Streptomyces sp. NPDC059456 | reverse complement strand
CAGGGGCGGGGACGGCGGGTACCGCACCCGGCGGTTGCGGCCCCGGCCTTCCCGGCGGAGGCTGGCCCCATGCACCGTGCACCGATCCTCGTCCACCCGATCGCCCCGGCCGGCGGCCGCCGGGTCTCCCTGCGCGCCGGAGGGCAGGACACGGTCCTCGGACTGGCCCGCAACGACGCCGACGTGATCGAGTTCCTGCGCCGGGCCGGGGTACCCGACCCCGACGACGTCGTCCTCGGCGACTCCCGCCTCGTGGAATGGCAGGACGACGAGCCGCACGCCTACGAGGCGGAGCCCTCGGACACCGACATCCCCTGACGCCGCGCCCCGAACCCCCGGAACCCCCGCGCCCGGGCGGCCGGGCAGGCACCATGGGAAGTGGTGGCTGACCCAAGCCGTCCGTTCGGGAGAGAAGGGGATGACGGCATGCTGAAGGCCTTCACCGACCTGTCCACGCCGCTCGTGGCCGATGCCTGCGTCCGTGCCGGCGTGCCGCTGCGCGTCGCGCCGCCCGGCATCGGCGCGGTGCTGCCCGGTCACCGGGTCGCGGGCCGTGCGCTGCCGGTACGCCACTACGGCAGCGTCGACGTGTTCCTGGAGGCGTACGGGTCCGCCGAGCCGGGCGACGTCCTCGTCATCGACAACGGCGGGCGCACGGACGAGGCCTGCGTGGGCGACCTCGCGGCCCTGGAGGCGGAATCGGCCGGCCTGTCGGGCCTCGTGGTGTGGGGGCTGCACCGCGACACGCCCGAACTCGCCGAGATCGGGCTGCCCGTGTTCAGCTACGGGAGCCTCCCGGCCGGCCCGGTACGACTCGACGAACGGGAGCCCGAGGCGCTGGTCACCGCCCGGTTCGGGCCGCATCTGGTGGCCGGCTGGGACTTCGTCTTCGGCGACGCCGACGGCGTGCTGTTCGTCCCCGCCGACCAGGTCGAAGAAGTACTGGACACCGCGCTGCGGATCCGGGAGACCGAGCGCGAGCAGGCCCGCCGGATCCGTGCGGGCGACACCCTGCGCAGCCAGACCGCCTTCGCCGACTACCTGGTCCTGCGCGAGGCCGACCCCTCGTACACCTTCCGCCGGCACCTGCGCCGGACCGGCGGCGCCATCGAGGAGTGACGGCGCCGCCTCCCGGCTCACCCGGCGGCGGGGCGGATCACCGCTGCGCCGCCGGGCACGTGGTGTCCCCGGCCGGCAGGGTGCCCTCCAGCAGGTAGCCCTCGACGAGGGCGTCGACGCACGCGTTGTGGTTCTGGAACTGGCCGTGGTCGCCGCCCCCGACGGTGACCAGACGCGATCCGGCCAGCCCCCGGTGGGCGCGTACGGCGGCCTCGTAGTACGTCGCCGGGTCGTTCTTCGAATTGAGCATCAGCACCGGAGGCAGCCCCGCGCCGGTGACCTCGACGCGCGGCGCCTTGGAGCGCGGCCAGTTCGCGCAGATCGACGCGAACGTCAGCTCCCGCGCCCCGACCAGCGGATGGGTGCGGGTGGCCTCGCCGCTCTCCTTCAGCCAGTGGCGCACGTCGCGGTTCCACGGGGTGTCTCCGCAGGTGACCGAGGCGAAGTCGGCGATGAAGTCCGCACTCATGACGTGCTTCAGCTGTCCGGCCACGGCCTTGCGCATCTCCACGGGCGCCCCGTCCGGCTGCTCCAGGAATCCGAGGAGCGAGGCCAGGGCCGGGAACTGGTCCGCGTTGTAGATGGCGCTGCCGGTCGCCGCGTCGAGGTGGTCGGGGGTGATGACCGTCCCTTCGACCTCCAGCGGCCGGTCGTGCAGGGCGGCCCGCAGCCGCTCGAACGAGGCCTTCGCCTCCTCCGGGGTGCGCCCCTGGTGGTAGGTGGCGTCGTTCGCCGCCAGCCACGGCAGGAAGTCCTGTTCGAACCGGCGCTGGAAGCTCATCGGCTGCCCCGTCATGAAGGACTGCCAGTCCCCGGTGAAGTCGATGTTGCTGTCGAGCACGACCCGCTCCACCCGCCGCGGGAACTCGGTCGCGTAGTACGCCCCCAGGAAGCTGGCGTACGAGGGTCCGTAGTACGAGACCTGCTCCACCCCGAGCAGACCGCGGAACAGGTCCATGTCGTGCACGGCCTGGTCGGTGGTGATGTACGGCAGCAGATCGCCCGAGTTCCGCTCGCAGTCCCGTACGAAGTCCCGGGCGCGGTCGAGGGTCCGCCGCAGGGCGGCCGGAGACCGGTCGCGCAGGTCACCGCCGCCGAACATGGCGTCGACCGCGTCCTGGTCCGAGCAGACGACGCGCGTACTGGCGCCCACGCCGCGCTGGTCGAAGCCGACGATGTCGTACGCCTGCGCCAGCTCGGGGCTGTACGAGGCGAGCCGGGCCGGCCGGGTGAGCCCCGAGGCCCCGGGTCCGCCGGCCGCCATCATCAGTACGCCCCGGCGCCCGCCCGGATCCGCCGCGCGGTGCCGGGAGACCGCCACCGTCAACGCCGGCCCGGCGTCCGGGTGGTACCAGTCCCGCGGCACGGACATCGACGCGCATTCCAGCGAACCGTCCGCGCACGGCTGCCAGTCGAGCTTCTGGTTCCGGTACCGGGCCGGCACCGGCGGGGCCACGGCACCGACGGCCGGTGCGCCCACGCCGGCGCCGACGCGCGGGCCGGCGGCTGCGATCCCGCTCGCGGCGCTCGCCGGTCCGGCGGGCAGGGCCGCTGCGGCGAGCAGCCCGCAGGCGGCGGCCGCGAGCCATCGTGCGGGCTTCTTGAACACGTGCATGGGTGAACTCCCCCTGGGGTCCGTCAGGTCTCCCCGATCGTCCCGCGCGGGCCCCCCGGCCCTCGATATCCCTGCCACCCGCATCCGGGGTGGCAGTAGTGCCACCCCGGCGGCTACGGCCCCAGCGGGTGGCCCGGGGCGACGGCGTCGGCGATCCGGTACGCGATCGTCTGGGCCGTGTTGTCCTGGGGAGCCTTGGGCCCGACCGTCGTGGAGACGGCGATGGCGAGGTGCTCCGACGGGAGGTAGGCCTGGATGGCGGCGTAGCCGGAGAACGAGGGGTTCTGCACCACCCAGCCGTTCTGCACGATGAGGCCGAGCCCGAAGTGGTGCTGCGGCGTCATGGCACGGCAGACGGTGCCGGGGCACTGCGCCGTGGCCTTGCCCAGGCCCACCGTGCCCGGGTCGAGCGAGATCCGGTAGCCGGCGGGGGAGAGCAGTTCACCGGAGCCGATGGCCACCGCCGAGCGGGCCATGTCGCAGATGTGGGTGGTCTGCACCGCGCCGGGAGCGGTGGTCCAGGAGGGGTTCCAGAAGGTGGACTCCTCGTAGGTGCCGCGTTCGGAGGTGAAGGAGTGCAGGACCGGCGCGGTGATCTCCGGGGTGAAGGAATTGCGGGTGTCGCGCAGTCCGAGCGGGCCCATGACCCGCTCCTGGAGCAGCCGGTCGAGCGGGGTGCCGGTGATCTTCTCCAGGGCCGAGCCGAGGAGCACGAAGTTCGCGTGCGAGTAGCTCCAGTTGGTCCCCGGCGCGTACCAGAGGGGGTGGGCGAGGGAGTACGCGACGAGCTGGTCCGGGGTCCACTGCCGGAACGGCGCGGCTTCGAGCGCCGAGACGAACTTCGGGTCGGTGACGTAGTCGTGCAGTCCCGACGTGGAGGCGGCGAGCATGCGCAGCGTGATCTCGCCGCCGTGCGGCAGATCGGGCAGCCAGCGGGAGACCGGGTCGTCGAGCCCCACCCTGTGTTCGTCGACGAGCTGGAGGAGCACGTCGCCCATGTACGCGATGGCCACCGAGCCGGACCGGAAGTGCATGCCGGCCGTGGCGGGTACGCCCGTCATCGACTCGCCGAGCGCAGCGGTGACGACCTCCCCGCCGTCGCGGGTGACCCGCAGGACCACGGCGTTCAGCCCGAGGTCCTGCCGTGCCCGCCGGGCGATGTCGAGGATCTGCCGGGCCTGGCCGGTGGCCGGGCCGGGGGAGCCGACGCAGGCCGCGGGCGGCGGCTCCCGGCCGGCCGCGGTGGCGGGGCCGGTCACCTGGAGGGTGGCGGCGATCAGGCCGGCCGCGCACACCAGCGCCGTCCGGATGCGACTCATGCCTTCACTATGCGCCGCTTCCTCCCGGAGGGCAGTCCGGCCGGCGGCCGGGGCCGCCCCCGGCCGCCCGAGGGCGGGGAACGGCTTTGCCATCGGCCGGGGAGTCCGTAGCAGAACCGATACTTCACGCCTCTGTGACGTGTATCGCACGCAGCGCTACATTGCCCACGCCCCGCAGCGGCGGGGAGGTGCACGGCCGTGAGGCGGGGGAGGGCATCGACGATGGGCTCTGGGGTCCTGGCGAAGCTGGGCAGTGCGGTCACCGCGAAGACGGCCGCCGTGGCGGCCGCGGGCGCCCTCGTGGTGTCCGGCGCCGTCGGGGTCGGCGTCTGGGCGGTCACCGGCGGCCCGCAGCCGACGGTCGTCCCTGTCTCTTACTGTCTCTTCCTATCACATAAGA
>NZ_JBHYVA010000391.1:0-7875 GCF_042750055.1 Streptomyces sp. NPDC059456 | reverse complement strand
GGGGGCGCCGCCCCCCCCACCGGGGCCCGGGCAGGCGCCCCGCGCGGGCCCGTCACCCGGGGCCCCGGCGGTCAGACCCCCAGGGCCTTGCGCAGGCCGCGGTCGGTGCCCAGCTTGGTGAAGACCGCCGACAGCAGCTCGGACACCGCCTGCGGGTTGCTGTGCATGTGGGCCGCGATCGCCGCGTTGTCGAGACCGAGGGCGGCGTGCCCCGCCGCCGTGTTCTCGGCCACGGTCAACGTGTCCTGCTCGGACGTGTGCAGCCGGCGCGGCCGCAGACCGGCCGACGCGAGCTGGGAGCGGGCCCGGCCGGCCAGGCCGTCGGCACCGCACACCGCCGCCGTCTCCATGCCCCGGTAGAGCTGCTGCGCCGCCCGGTGCGGATCACCGAGGGCGTGCAGGGCCGTACCGTGGTCGACGAGCGCGTGGGCCAGTTCGCAGGCCGCCGGGGACTGTTCGAGGTGGTCCACCGCCTCCTGCAGCAGGACGGCCGCCTGCGCCGGGTCCGAAGCCGCCGCGGACACCCGCAGGGCGTGCCCGATCACACTGGACGTGCCGAACGCACGGGCCCGCGCGACCGCTTCGTCCGCCGTGGCGCGGGCCTGCTCGGGCTCGCGGACCACCTGCGCGAGCGCCAGGTCGAGCTGCCAGGGACTCCACGACGGATTGCGGGTGCCGCGCAGGTCGAGGCGCTTGCCCGCCGCGCCGAGGTGCCGCACCGCCTCGTCGATCCGGCCCTGGGCCAGCAGGAGCTTGCCCCACACGGCCTGGGGATCGGGATAGACGACCGCCTTCGGGAAGTCCTCGCCCAGCTTGTACGCCTGCGCGACCCGTTGCGCCTCCTCGGTGTTGCCGCGGGCGAGCAGCGTCTCGATGAGGGTTCCGATCGCGTACCACTGGGCCGGGATCCCGTGCCCGACGCGGTCGGCGATCTGCAGGCCGTTGCGTACGAAGTCCTCGGCCTCGGCGAGCCGCCCGCGCCGGTAGCGGACGTACCCGAGCAGCGTGTAGACGAACGACAGGTGCGCACCGCGCCAGCCCTTCGCCTCGAACTCGAGGATGCCGGTGTTGAACAGCTCCTCGGCGCGGCCGGGCTGGTCGCAGTACATCAGCGTGACCGCGACGACGGCCGGCACCTCGAACCCGAAGTCCTGGTCGGTCCAGCTCAAGCCGCCGTCGAGCGCCTGTTCCGCGTACTCCAGTGCCGTACCGGCGGGCTCGCCGCGCATGGCGGCGTCCCAGGCCCGCAGACCCAGGATGTGCCGCTCGGCCAGACCGCGGCCGGTGATCCGCTTGGCGAACTGCGCGAGGAGCCGGGAGCGGGCGGGAGAGTTCTCCTCGTCGACGCGGACCGAGTTCCACTTGAACTGCTCGGCCTGCATGCGCAGCCGCGTACGGGAGTTCGTGGCGCTCTTGGCCTCCTCCTGGAGCAGCGCGGCGGCCTCGGCCAGCTGACCGGTGTGGGCAAGGGCCTGGGCGAGCCGGTAGGTGATCGCCTCGCGCAGGTTCTGCTCGGCCTTGGGCTCCTCCAGCGCGGTCCGGAGCTGGTTGATGGTGGTCGCGGGATCGTGCAGGAGGTTGGCGGAGCCGAGTTCGAACAGCACCTCGGCCCGGTCCTCCACGTCCGGGGGTTCGCGCAGCGCACGGGACAGGTAGCGGCGTGCGGCGTCGGGGGCTCCCGCGGAGAAGCTCTCGCGCGCCGCCTGGCGCAGCTGCTGGACGACCCAGGGGTCGCCGTCGGGGTGCATCTCCAGCAGGTGACGGGCCGCGGCGGCGGCGCCCTGTCCGTCGTCGACGAGGGCCTGGGCCGCCATGCCGTGCATCGCGACGCGCACGCCGGGCGGAATCGACCGGTACACGGCGGTGGCGATGAGCGGATGGAAGAACTCCACGACCTCCTTGCGCCGCAGGCCGGTCAGCACGGTGAGGATGCGGGCCGTGCGCAGCCGGCCGATGGCATCGGCGACCTGGGCCTCGCCGAGCGCCGCCACGCTGCCGACGATGCCGGTCGGCACGGCGGTGCCCAGCACCGCGGCGGCCCAGGCGAGCCGCACGGTGGACGGACCGAGCTGATCGAGCCGGTCGATCAGGCCGCTGCCCTTGACGGCGGAGGCCAGATCGCGCAGCTCGGGAATGCTGTCCTGATGGGGCTTGAGCTCGCGGTCGCGGCCCTTCATCGCCAGCTCGACGACCTCGAACGGGTTTCCGCCGGTGATCGCCCAGCACTCCCGGCAGAACACGTCGTCGGCGCTCTGGCCCAGGGCGTCACGCACGATGCGGGCCACCGCGCCCGTGGTGAGGGGAGCGAGTTCGTGCGGCCGCGTCCCCTGACGTCCCATGAGCGCGCGCAGCGCACCGGCGCCCGCGGGGATCTCGTCGGGCCGACAGGCCACCATGATCAGCATGGCGAGTTCCTCGGCCCGCGCCGCGAACGCGGTCAGCCAGGCCAGGGACTCGGCGTCCGCCCAGTGCGCGTCGTCGAGGATCAGGACGACCGGAGCGCTGCGCACCGTCAGGTGGGTGACGACCCAGTCGAGGCCGTCGCGCACGCCCTGCGGGTCGGGTGCCGTCGGGCCCTGCGGGGCCGCGGTCAGCCCGAGTGCCGGGGCGACGATGCTGTACCAACTGCCGAGGAGTTCGCGGCGCTCCTCCTCGCTCATGGCGGCGAAGGCCGGCTGGATCAGCTGCCGCATCACGTGGAACGGCACCTGCCGCTCCTGCTCGCCGCCGCGGGCGTACAGTACGGTGCACGACTGCTCCGCGGCGTGCCGGCGGGCCTCGTTCAGCAGGGTCGTCTTGCCGATGCCAGGCGAGCCCGCGAACGTCAGCACACCTCCTCGACGGGCGGTGGGACCGCCGTCCGTGGTGCCACGGAGATCGTCCACCGCGCGGTGGATCGCGAGAATCTCGGACTCCCTTTCGAGCAGGGGCTGGGACGCCCATCCTCGCGGTTCCGTGACATGTGACATTCCTGCCCCCTCCTGCGCGTGCGGCCGAGTGTACGACCCGCAGGAAGAGATATTGCTGCTTAAGCACATTATTGCGGGATCACATCACTCGTACGTGGACACCGCTGTATCCTCTGCTGACTTCACGAGCGCTGTGACGTCCGAAGATCGATCAACCTGCCGTCGGACGAGCCGTTTCGACCGTTCTCCGTCAATGGCGGGAAACAGGGATCATCGGCAGCTCGCTGGGCTGCGGGATTCCCGCCGGGAGTTCACGCACCGTCACGCCCGGGGCGGGAACGAGCTTCCACCGGGACGTCACCGTCGCCACGGCGGTCAGGATCTCCCACACGGCGAACGAGTCACCGATGCACTTGTGCTGGCCGGCTCCGAACGGAATGAACCGGTGGGCCCGGCGCTGCTCCTCCCCCTCCTCCTCCCAGCGGTCCGGATCGAAGGTCGCGGGGTCCCGGAAGAGCGCGGGGTCCCGGTGCAACGCGTAGGGGCTGTAGGCCAGTTCCGCCCCGGCCGGGATGGACACGCCGCCCAGGACGAGCGGTGCGAGGGCCCGCCGGGTGAAGAGCAGGGGGGAGTGCAGGCGCAGCGCCTCCTGGAACACGTGGTTCGTGTACGTGAGGCGGGGGAGGTCGGCGGGGCGGACGGGGCCCGTGCCCACCACCGCGTCGACCTCCGCCTGGACGCGCTCCTCCACCTCGGGGTGCCGGCCGAGCTCGTGGAAGATCCAGGCCAGGGTGGTGGCCGAGGTCTCCGTCCCGGCGAACAGGATCGCGATGACCTCGTCGCGGACCTGTTCGACGCTCATCGTCGCGCCCGTGTCGGCGTCCACGCTGGACAGCAGCAGGGAGAGCAGGTCGTGCCGCTCCTCCTGCTCGGCCTGCTCGGCACCGTACTGGGCGATCACCTCGTCGATGACCCCGCGCAGCCGGGCGGCCGCCGCGTCGAACCTCCGGTTCGGCGGTATGGGCAGCAGGTCCAGCGACTTGGGCATCACCGCACGCAGCAGCATCCCCTCCAGGACGATGGGCAGTGAGCGGTGCACCTCGGCGATCGCCTGGCCGCTCAGGCCCCCCGAGAAGGTCATCTCGGCCACCGAGGACAGGGCGTACCGCCGTGTCTCCGTGAGCATCGAGACCTCCTGGCCCGCCGTCCACGAGGCGCACATGGCCTCCGCCGCCCGGCCCATCACCTCGGCGTACTCGGTGATGTGGTTGCGGTGGAAGGCGGGCTGCACCATCCGGCGCTGCTTGCGGTGGAAGTCGCCGTCGGTCGTGACGATGCCGTTGCCGAACATGGGGCGCAGCCGCTCGAAGATCCTCCCGCGCCCGAACTGCTGGGCCTGCTGGACCAGTACGGCGTGGACGTGCTCCGGGCTCGTGAGCACGTGCACGGGCCAGGTGCCGATGTCGAGGCGCACGATGTCGCCGTGCTCGCGCAGCGATTCGAGGAACGCGATCGGCTGCCGCCACAGGGGCAGGGCGTGGCCCAGGAGCGGTAACCGCCCCGGGGCCGCGGGGGCGTGGACCACAGGGCCGGGACGTTCTGTACGGGCCATGGATCCACTCCCTGTCATGCCACCGAGACCAGGTCCGGACGGGTGTACGCGGACTCCAGGCCGGCTGCGAACCGCTCGTCGCTGTACCGTGTGCACTCGTAACGCTGCCACAGATCGGCGCCGATCATCCAGTCTTCGTAACTCCGCACGCAGCGGGTCACCGCGGCACGCAGCTCGGCGTCCATCTCCCCCTCGTCGTCGATGACTTGAAACAGTCGCCGCTCTGCGGACACGTAGTCCTCTATGCGAACCTGGATGCGGTTCTCCACCGACCGGACCGCGTCCGGAAGCGAACATCCTTCCCAGGAGGAGATGAGGGACACGAGGTTGTTGTTGTCCCCGCAGGCGTGTTCCTTGGGCAGGGAGAACACGTCGTTGCCCCACGAGATGATGTCCACGGCGCTCTCGACGACCGCCTGGAATGCCGGGTGGTCGTGGACGTGTTGCGGCAGGTCGAATCCCAGTCCGGCCTCGACCATGTCCATCATGGGCAGCAGTTGGGAGCTGTGCCGGCGCATGAGGACGTAGTCCTGGACCGAAGGGCGCCTGCCCGCACCGCGATTGCCCGCCTCCTGGTCCAAGGAGCGCAGCATCAACGGGACATGGGTGCGGTAGCGGGCCGCCGTTCCCGTGGACATTCCGGCGAGGATGCGGTCGCACAGGTCGACGAATCCGCTCACCAGTGGGTTCCGCCGGGACGAGGCCCTGTTGATCGTTCCGGTGGCCAAATACTGGGTGATGGCTTCGGTGACGGGCCGCCAGGCCGCAAGTTCACCCTTCCTGATGAGGTGGTCGTGCTGGTCGTCCAGGACGAACGACCAGGCCATCCACTCGGCGAGCAGGACGATGGTCTCGTACGGCACCTCGCCGCTCACCCGGCCCGCGAGGTGGCCGCAGCCGATCGCCGTGAACTGCTCGGCGGCATCGGTGACGAGCTCGTGGCGCAACGCCCACGACGTCGCCTCGGAGTTGGCCCGTGCGGCCAGCGGATGCTTGGAGTTCCCGAACGGAAGGTGGAAATCGGGAACGGGGAAAGGGTCGAGCCGGGCCATTGATCCCCCCACGGAAGAGTCGGATTCGCCAATACCCGCTCAATGTACGATCGTCACGGCACGTGCGTTTTCAGAGCGTCCCGCTGCAGTGGACATCGTCACGGCCGAACGCTCCGCGACTGCCGAATGAACCGGTCAGGAACCGCCCGGAACCCGTCCACACACGACTACATCAGGCCACCCGTGAAGTAATTAACCCTCAGGGCGCAGCGCACTGTCAATGTAGGAAGTGAGGAGATACTGCATTCACGCTGTCATTACGCGGAGAATGCCCCCGGGGGATATGCGAGCGGCATAATCCGGCGCGCGACCGGGGCGGCGGACCCCGGCCGGTGTCCGCCAGGGACGTCTTCCGGCCACTGCTGGGACCGTTGGAACGCCCGTCTCCCAACTGTCCTGCACGTGGCGCCTGTTGAGCGTGGGGCCGAGGTGGCATCGATGCGTGGCCGAAGACCGCCGTGTCGGTGCACGGCGCTCCCTACACTGCCGGGGGACGTGGCCGTCCGGGGAAGGGCGGGGAACATGATCGAGCACCATGCGGCAGACCCGGACGACGGCCAGGAGGCCGATGTCCTGGGCCACTACCTGGAGGTCCTGCGGGCGCGCCTGAGCGGGGAGCGGTTCGAACTGCTGATCCGCGCCGTCCAGACCACCTGCGCCCTGCTGGCCGAGGGGCGGGAAGCCGTCCTCGAAGTGCCGGGAGGCCCCGACCTCGCCCCCGATCTGCAGCGCGAGTACCTCTCCCTCATGGCCGTGATGATCACGGGCCACCTCGATCACCGCCTCGTCGAACTGGCCGCTCCCGACGGCGGCACCGGCTGGGCGGTCGTGGACAACACCCGCCCCCGCCGGGAGCCCGCTGCGCCGGCGCCGCCGTCCCCGTGCGAAACGGCCGAGCGGGAGTGGATCGCCCGGGAACTCGACGGCATCGTCCGCGCCACGCAGGACACGGGGCCGGCCGGCGGCTGACGCGGCGCGGGAATCCGGCCCGTGACTGCGGCGGAGCCGGCGCGGCCTGTGCGTTTCCCGTGGGCCGGCCGCATCGGCCCCGCATCAGCCCCGCATCAGCCCCGCAGCCGTTCGTGCAGGAACGCAGTGACGTCCGCCCGGGCCTTCAACGCCGGGTGGTCCTCGGGGGTTTCGCGTACCTCCAGGGTCAGCACCGCGTGGGCCAGCCGGCCGAAGCCGTCGCCGTTGCCCGGGGACGAGTCGAGCCGGACGACCTTGAAGGCGTCCCCCAGCCGGGAGCGCAGGGTGTCGAACCGCTCCTCCGGGGCCATCCAGTCCTCGCTGAACCGGAGCCCCATCACGCAGAGGCCTTCGGCACGGGTGCGCTCGACGACGCGCCGCAGCTCGCCCTCCGAGACGCCCGCGTCGGCGCGCCCGGCGGCGCTCACCGCGATCGGCGCCGAAGGCTGGCTCATCACCGGGGCCAGCACGGCCTCGTCCACGGCCGCGGCCAGGGCGAATCCGCCCGTGAAGCACATCCCGATGACACCGACCCCCGCCGCCGGAGTGCGGGCCGCCAGGTCACGGGCGAGGGCCCTGAGGTAGTCGGCGACGGGCCGGCGGGAGTTCGTGGCGAACGCCCGGAACTCCGCGGAGACGCACACGCGGGCGAGGACCGCCGCGGTCCGGGCCACGGACACGGGCTTGCCCGGCGTGCCGAACAGCGACGGCATCACGACGGTGAACCCCTCGTCCACCAGGTGCTCGGCGAGGCCGAGCACCTCGGGCGTGATCCCGGGCAGCTCCGGCAGCAGCACCACGCCCGGTCCTTCGCCCTTCTCGAAGCAGTCGTACGAGAGCCCCTCGGCGGCGAACGGAGCCCGGCGCCAGCCGGCGAGGGTGGAGGTCGGTGCGGTACCTGTCATGGCTCCTGCTTTCGGTCGGCGTCGGCAGCCGACTGTACGCCGCGTCCATGCCAAAAATTCGACCGGGCCGGAGGTGTGTCAACCCCGGGCGGGGCCGGTCACCCTGCCCGGGTGGTCCCACCCCGTCGGGTGAACGCGGCGCGCGCCGGACCGGGCCACGGGCCCTGTTCCGTACGGGGGCGACCTGCGGGAGCGGCGCCCGGCCGCACGGAAAGGATCACATTCGGTGCCACCATTCCCCCGCACACAGCGGGCAAGGCTGCGAAGCCGTTCACAGGGATGAGAGGTACGCACGTGGCACCTCAGGTGGTCGAAGAAACGGCTCGGCGTCTCCCCCCGCGGAAGGACTCCGGTGCCGACGACCCCGTCGCGCCGGTACCGGTACCGGTACCGGCCCCGGCGCAGGCATCGGCCCCGGGATCCGCACC
>NZ_JBHYVA010000390.1:0-7901 GCF_042750055.1 Streptomyces sp. NPDC059456 | reverse complement strand
GACCTCGTCCTGCATGGGGAGGAAGGCGCCGCCCGAGTCGACCAGGTAGAGGCAGGGGAGACGGTTCTCCAGGGCCACCTCCTGCGCGCGCAGGTGCTTCTTGACGGTCATCGGGTAGTACGTGCCGCCCTTGACGGTGGCGTCGTTCGCGACGATCACGCACTCGCGGCCGCTGACCCGGCCGATGCCCGCGATGACCCCGGCGGCCGGGGCCGCGCCCCCGTACATGCCCTCGGCGGCCAGCGGGGCCAGCTCCAGGAACGGCGAACCGGGGTCCAGGAGGGTGTCCACGCGGTCGCGGGGGAGCAGCTTCCCGCGGGCGGTGTGGCGGGCGCGGGCCTTCTCCCCGCCGCCGAGCCGGGCCGCGTCGAGCCGGGCCCGCAGCCCCTCGGCGAGCTCGCGGTGGGCGGCCTCGTTGGTCCGCCAGGCCTCGGACGCCGGGTCCGCGGCGCTCGTCAGCACTGGTGCCTGCTGCATCGGTCGAGCTCCCTTGCTCGGTGCACGCTGTTAATGAGCGTTAACGCATGTACCGCCTAGGTTAACGAGCGCTAACGGCCCTGTCTAGAATGGATTCCCATGAGCACCAGAGCGGCCGCCCCGACCCGTCGCGAGCAGATCCTCAGTGAGGCCGCCCGCCTCTTCGCCGAGCGCGGGTTCCACGGCGTCGGCGTGGACGAGATAGGGGCCGCGGTGGGCATCAGCGGCCCCGGCCTGTACCGCCACTTCGCGGGCAAGGACGCGATGCTCGCCGAGCTGCTGGTCGGGATCAGCGAGCGCCTGCTGACCGGCGGCCGCCACCGGGTGGCCGAGGCCGCGGGAGACCCGGACGGCGTGCTCGCCTCCCTCATCGACGGCCACATCGACTTCGCCCTCGACGACCGGGCGCTGATCACCCTGCACGACAGGGAACTGGACCGGCTGCGGGAGGCCGACCGCAAGCTGGTGCGCCAGCTCCAGCGGCAGTACGTCGAGCTGTGGGTGGAGGTCGTGCGCGCACTGCACCCGCAGGTCGGCGAGGCCGAGGTGCGGGTGTCCGTCCACGCCGTGTTCGGCCTGCTCAACTCCACGCCGCACCTGGCGGCGCTCGGCCGGGCGGCGACGGAATCGCTGCTGCGGCGGCTGGCGCACGGGGCGTTCGGGGCGCTGTCGGGGTGAGGCGACACGTCCGCTGGTCGGAATGGAACCGGCGACGGGGGTTCGGCGGCGGCAGAATGGGCCGCATGCCGAAGCCGATAGAGACGCCCGTACCGAGCCGCGCCGAACTGATTGACCACCTGGTCCGCACCCGGATCTCCGGTCAGGTCGCCACGCCGCGCGAGAACAACCTGTCGCACTACCGCAAGCTCGCCAACGGCGACCGGCACTACTGGCTGGGCCTGGAACTGGGCGACCGCTGGACGGACGAGCAGGACGTGCTCGCCGTGATGGCGGAGCGGGTCGGCGTCGTCGACGACGCCGCGCACCGCTTCGGCCAGGACACCATCGACCCGGAGCTGACCGTCTCCGGCCTGGACCGGATGGCGGCCCGGCTGCGCAAGGCGGCCCTGGACCGGCAGAGCGTGCTGCTCGCCACGGGGCACCCGGGCGGGCTGCTGGACGTCCACCGGTCGACGGCGGCTGCGTTGCGCGCGGCGGGCTGCGAGATCGTGGTGATCCCCCCGGGCCTGGTCGCGGACGAGGGTTCGGTGTGGCAGTTCGCCGACGTCGCCGTGCTGGAACGGGGCGCCACGCTGTGGCACACCCACTCCCCGGAGCCGATGGCCGCGATCCTGGACGGCCTGACGGCCCAGGGCCGCCCCCAGCCGGACCTGGTCGTCGCCGACCACGGCTGGGCGGGGTGCGCGGCGCAGCGCGGGCTGGACGCGGTGGGGTACGCGGACTGCAATGACCCCGCGCTGTTCCTCGGCGAGGCGGAGGGCACCCTCCAGGTGGCGGTCCCGCTGGACGACCACGTCCGCGACCCGCGCTTCTACGACCCGATGGTGGCGTACCTGCTGTCGTCGGCCGGCCTGCTGTAGCCCGCCCGGCGGGGCCCCGTCGGGCCCCGCCGGCGCTGCGGCCGACCGTCCGGCCCGCCGGCTAGCCCAGCCAGGAGCCCATCTCGGTCTGGACGGCGGAGCCGTCGAGGTCGGCGAGCTTCATGCCGACGAAGGCGCGGGCCCAGTCGGAGGTCTGGATCCGGAACGGCATCTTCTCGGCGGTCAGCGCCTCGACGACCGGGGCCGCCGCCTGCTCCGGGGTCTGCGCCGTGTCGCTGCCGAAGGACTGCATGGCGTGGTTGATGTAGCCCTGGAGCTGCGGGGCGTACGGACCCGCCTGGGTGAGCAGCGCCGGGATGTCGAGCCCGACGTTGTTCACGAACTCGCTGGAGACGGCGCCCGGTTCGACGACGCTGACCTGGACGCCCGCGGCCGCGGCGACCGGCGCGAGGGACTCCATGAAGCCCTCGACGGCGAACTTGGCCGCGCAGTAGGACTCGTTGAACGGCTGGCCGATCACACCGCCGACGCTGGTCACGGTGATGACCCGGCCGCCCGAGGCGCGCAGGTGGGGGAGCGCGGCGCGGGTGAGTTCGACGACGCCGAAGAAGTTGACCTCCATCACGGACCGCACCTGCTCCATGCCGTGCTGCTCCACGGTGCCGACGAAGCCGGCGCCCGCGTTGTTCACGACGGCGTCGAGGTGCCCGTGCTCGGCGACGACCTCGGCCACGCAGCCGGCCACGGAGTCCGCGTCGGTCACGTCCAGCCGCTTGACCTGGACGAGGTCGGCGACGCCGGCCTCGGCTGCGGCCTTGACCAGGGCGTCGGAGCGGGTGGTGTCGCGCATGGTGGCGACGGTGTGCCAGCCGGCCTTGGCGGCGGCGACCGCGGCGGCCAGGCCGATGCCGGAGGAGGTGCCGGTGATGAGGACGGTCTTGGCGGTGGTCTTGGTGGTCATGGAAGGCTCCCTGGATTTGTGCGTGCACACACACATTAACGATGTGTGCACGTGCACGCAACCCGGTACCCTTGCCCCATGGCGCACGCGAATCTCAACTTGGACGGCCTCACCCCCCGCGACCACGCTTTCTACGGTCTGGTCTGGGCCGGGACCACCCTCACCGCCCGGGTCGACCAGGCGCTCACGCGCAAGCACGACCTGCCGCTGTCGTGGTTCGAGGTGATGCTGTGGCTGAGCGTGCAGCAGGAACCGGTCGCCCCGTCCGAGCTGGGCACCAGGACCCTGCTCAGCCGCAGCCAGGTCTCCCGCGTCGCCGACTCCCTCCGGGCCCGCGGCCTGGTCGAACGGGTCCCGTCCCCGACGGACGCCCGGTCCGTGGGCATCGCCCTCACCACCGCGGGCCGCCGCGCCTTCGCCGAGGCTGACGCCACCCGCCGGGAAGCCCTCGCCGAGGCCTTCGACGACCGCCTCGACGACGAGGACATAGCCGCGCTGGAAGCGGTCTGGGCCAAGCTCAAGGCCAAACCCGAAGCCTAGGGAGTGCCACCGGCCCCTCCGGGAAAGGGCGTTGTCAGTGGCCGGGGCTAGCGTCGAAGGCGTGACGAAACCGCCGAAGAAGCAGAACGCGCTGTCCCTGCTGACCGAGGACCGGCAAGGCCGCGCGCTGGGGCTGGACCTGCCGCCCGGCACGGTCGTCGACGGGCCCGCCGGGCGGGGCCTGCTGCGCTCCCGGGCGCGGCGCGAGCCGCTGCTGTGGGTCTCCGACGAGCCGGTCGGCGTCGGCGCGCTGGCCGCCTGCCGCGCCCGCCCCGCCCTGGCCGGTACCGGCCTCCAGGCGGTGCTCTTGCAGGACCGGCGCGGCCTGGAGGGCTGGTGGACCCGCGGCGAGCTGCGCCCCGGTTCGATGTCCGACCCCGACGACCACCACGTCGAGCCGGTGCTGCGCGAGTTCTGGGCCGGGGTCGTCCCCGATCCCGAGGAGGGGGAGGGCCCCGACGGCGCCGGGCTCACGGCCCCCTTCGGCCGCGACTGGCCGGGCTTGGCGGAGCACCGGGTCCCCCGGGAGGATCCGGAGGAGGCCGCCCTCGCCCTCGCGGACGGGCTGATCCGCGACGGCGTCCTGCCGGGCCCGCGGCTCGCGCTGATCCCCGCCGGCCGGGGAGCCGACGTACCCACCGCGATGGGCTGGCAGGGGGCGCTGAACCACGAGGACGACACGGCCCTGCTCACCACCGTCATGCGGTCGTGGGAGGAGAGGTTCGGCGCGCGGGTCGTGGCGCTCGGCTTCGACGAGCTCCATCTGTCCGTGGCCGCCCCGCCCCCGACGACGGTCGCGGCCCTGCCGGTGGCCGCCGAGCACTTCGCCTTCTGCCCCGACAACGTCTGGCAGGGCTCCGGCAGCGTCCGCGCCTACGCGGACGAGGCGGTGACCGGCGTCGGCCACTGGGCGTTCTGGTGGGACTGACCGCGAGGGCGGGGGCGGGGGAGTTACGCGCGCGGGACGCGGACCACGCCCTCCTGGATGACGGTCACCGCCAGACGGCCGTCCTGCGTCCAGATCCTGGCCTGTCCCAGGCCGCGTCCGGCGGCCGCCGACGGGGACTCCTGGTCGTACAGCAGCCACTCGTCGGCACGGAACGGCCGGTGGAACCACATCGCGTGGTCCAGGGAGGCGCCCACCACGTCGCCGACCGCCCAGCCGCCCCGGCCGTGCGCGAGCAGCACCGAGTCGAGCAGGGTCATGTCCGAGACGTACGTGGCCAGGCAGATGTGCAGCAGGGGGTCGTCCGCGAGCTTGCCCTGGGTGCGGAACCAGACCTGTGAGCGCGGCTTGGTCGGCCGGCCGTCCGAACCCCAGGGCGGGGTCGTCGCGTACCGCAGGTCCACCGCGCCGCGCGCGTCGAGCAGCCGCTCGACGGTGCCGGGGTCGCGGAAGGTGTCGCGGTAGTGCGGCAGCGCCTCCGCCGCCGTGGGCAGGGACTCGGGGTCGGGCGCCGCGGGCATGGTGCCCTGGTGTTCCAGCCCGTCCTCGTACTTCTGGAAGGACGCGGAGAGGTGGAAGATCGGCTGCCCGTGCTGGACCGCGACCACCCGGCGGGTGGTGAAGGAGCGCCCGTCGCGGATCCGGTCCACCGAGTACACGATCGGCGCGCCCGAGTCGCCGGTGCGCAGGAAGTACGAGTGCAGCGAGTGCGGCAGCCGGTCGCCGGGCACCGTCCGGCCCGCGGCCACCAGTGCCTGCGCGGCGACCTGGCCGCCGAACACGCGCGGCACCAGGGAGGTCCGGCTGGTGCCGCGGAAGATGTTCTCCTCGATCTGCTCCAGGTCGAGCAGATCGAGGAGATCGGTCAGTGCCTCGTTCAAGAGGGTTACAGGCCCATCGACTTGGCGATGATGGACTTCATGATCTCGCTGGTGCCGCCGTAGATGCGGTTGACGCGGTTGTCGGCGTACAGGCGGGCGATCGGGTACTCGTTCATGTAGCCGTAGCCGCCGTGCAGCTGGAGGCAGCGGTCGATCACGCGGTGCGCGACCTCGGTGCAGAACAGCTTCGCGGAAGCGGCCTCGGCGGGGGTCAGCTCGCCGGCGTCCAGGGCCTCCAGGGCGCGGTCCGCGACGGCCTGGGCGGCGTCGACCTCGGCCTGGCAGGCGGCCAGCTCGAACTTGGTGTTCTGGAAGTGCGCGACCGGCTTGCCGAAGACGGTGCGGTCGGTGACGTACTGCTGGGCGAACCGGACGGCCGCCGCGGCCTGGGCGTACGCGCCGAACGCGATGCCCCAGCGCTCGGAGGCCAGGTTGTGGCCGAGGTAGTAGAAGCCCTTGCCCTCCTCGCCGAGCAGGTCCTCGACCGGGACCTTGACGTCGACGAACGCCAGCTCGGCGGTGTCGGAGGTGCGCAGGCCCAGCTTGTCGAGCTTGCGGCCGATCGAGTAGCCCTCGGACTTGGTGTCCACGGCGAAGAGGGAGATGCCGTAGCGGCGGTCGTCCTCGCGCGGGGCGGCGGTGCGGGCGCAGACGATCACGCGGTCGGCGTGCACGCCGCCGGTGATGAAGGTCTTGGAGCCGTTGAGGACGTAGTGCGTGCCGTCCTCGGAGAGCTTGGCGGTGGTCTTCATGCCCGCGACGTCGGAACCGGTGCCCGGCTCGGTCATGGCGAGGGCCCACATCTCCTCACCGGAGACGAACTTCGGCAGGTAGCGCTTCTTCTGCTCGTCGTCGGCCAGCATCTTGATGTAGGGGAGGGCGAGCAGCACGTGCACACCGGAGCCGCCGAAGTTCACGCCCGCGCGGGAGGTCTCCTCGTACAGGACGGCCTCGAACTTGTGGGTGTCCAGGCCGGCGCCGCCGAACTCCTCGGGGACGTTGATGCCGAAGACGCCCAGCTCGCCGAGCTTGTAGTAGAAGTCGCGCGGGGCCTGGCCGGCCGCGAACCACTCGTCGTAGACGGGGACGACCTCGGCCTCTATGAAGGCACGGATGGTCTCGCGGAACGCCTCGTGGTCCTCGTTGAAAACGGTACGGCGCACAGCCGCCTCCTCGATCCTGTCGCCCGTCGCGCTGTCGCGCCGTGTCTAAGCGCTTGCTCAGACCCTCTAAGTTACCGGTGGGTTGGGCGGGCTGTCCAGAGATGGGGGAGGGGTAGCGGTGTGATGTCCGACGGCACACCGCCCGGGCGGCCTCCCGTCGGACACCCGGCGGCGGGAACTACTTGCCGAGGACGCTGCCGGTCCACTGGCCCGCGGCGCCGTGCATCAGGGCTTCGTTGCTCATGACCTGCGTCCCGGGCATGGCCGCCATGCCGATGTCGCCGGCCGTGGCGGCACCGTTGTGGGAGCCGACCGTGTTGTCGCGGCCGGCGTTGAAGACGTCGTCGCCGGCCACCTGGTTCAGGTCGCCGAAGACGATCGAGTACGTGTTGTCGATCGGTGCGTAGACGGTGAAGGTGTTGTCGGCGGAGGCGGCGGACGCGCCCGCCAGGACGATGCCACCGGCGGCGAGAGCGGTCAGGGCGAGGCGGATCGATCGCACGGGTACGGCCTTTCGGGGTGGGGTGGGGGATGCAGTGCGAACGTAGGCCGCCCCACGCCGCGAGGCGGCGCACCCGCTGCCGTACGGCCCGAGTCCATCCGTACGGCGCAGCCGCCCGGACGCGGCCCGGTCTCAGACGCCCGGTTCCCGGCGCAGGGCGAACCAGAGCTCCATCCGGGTGTCCGGGTCGTCGAGGTCGCGGCCGAGCAGGGCCGCGGCGCGGACGATGCGCTGGCGGACCGTGTTGCGGTGCACCCCCAGGGCCGCGGCGCTGCGGTCCCAGCTGCCGTGGTGGGACAGCCAGGCGCGCAGGGTCTCGCGCAGGGCCGGGGAGAGCGGCCCCAGCAGGGCCTGCGCATGGGCCCGCGCCTCGGCTTCGCCCACGAGGCCCGCGAGGCCGGGGTCGGCGTGCCGGGCCAGCGGGGTGCGGGCCGCCTCGGCACGCTCCAGGGCACGGCGCGCCTGCGCGTCGGCGGCGGCCAGGGCGCCGGGCCCGGCCGGGGCGCTGACCCCGAGCCGCCATCCGGGCTGCGGGGCCGGATCCCGGTCGGTCAGCAGCCGTACGGCCGGGCCGTCCGGGTCCAGCAGTACGGTGCCCAGCGCGACGGCGAGGGCCTGCGGGTCGGCGCCGCCCCGGGCGTGGACGGCGTACCAGGGCCCGGGCCCGCCCAGCGCCCCGGCGGGGGAGCCGCCCAGCAGCAGCCGGGCCAGCGCGGCAGCCTCGGCCCCGGCCGGGCGCTCGGCGGTGAGCAGGGCCAGCAGGACGGCGGCCACGGACGCGATCGTGTGGTCGCCGGGCGCCCGCTCGGCCGTGACCACGCCGAGGGTCTGGCCGCCGCCGAGGGCGTAGGCGGCGAGCTGGACCCCGTCGGCGGTGGCGGTGGCCGGCGGCGCGGGGGGGGGGGGGGCCACCCCCCCCCCCCCCCGCC
>NZ_JBHYVA010000389.1:0-7902 GCF_042750055.1 Streptomyces sp. NPDC059456 | reverse complement strand
ATCTACCACCCATCATTCGCCGGCCGCGTCTTTGGTGTATACGCGACCGGGGGGCGGGGGCGGAGGGGACCCCGGGCCCCCGGGGGCGGGCCGGGGACCGGCCCCGCCCGCCCGGGCCTCAGCCGTCGGCGCCGAGGATCAGTCCGGACGTCGGTACCCCGGTACCGGCGGTGACCAGGGCACGGGCGGCCTCCGGCACCTGGTTGACGGAGGTGCCGCGGAGCTGGCGGACGGCCTCGGCGATGCCGTTCATGCCGTGCAGGTACGCCTCTCCGAGCTGGCCGCCGTGGGTGTTGAGGGGCAGCGCGTCCGCGGCGACGAAGTCGGCGGCCTCGCCGGGCTTGCAGAAGCCGAACTCCTCCAGCTGCATCAGGACGAACGGGGTGAAATGGTCGTAGAGGATGCCGACGTCGATGTCCGAGGGCCGCAGTCCGCTGGTCCGCCACAGCTGCCGGGCGACCACGTCCATCTCCGGCAGCCCGGTGAGGTCGTCGCGGTAGAAGGAGGTCATGGCCTCCTGGCGGCGGCCGGCGCCCTGCGCGGCCGCCGTGATCACCGCGGGCGCGTGGCGCAGGTCCCGGGCCCGCTCGGTGCTGGTGACGATGACCGCCTGACCGCCGTCCGTTTCCTGGCAGCAGTCCAGCAGCCGCAGCGGTTCGACGATCCAGCGCGAGGCGGCGTGGTCGGCGAGGGTGATGGGCTTGCCGTGGAAGTACGCGGCGGGGTTGTTCGCGGCGTGCCGGCGGCCGGTGACCGCGACATGGCCGAACGCCTCGGGGGTCAGGTGGTACGCGTGCAGGTAGCGCTGGGCGGTCATGGCCACCCAGGAGGCCGGGGTGAGCAGCCCCCAGGGCAGTGCCCAGCCGAGCGCCGCACCTTCTGCCGAGGGTTCCCGCTGTTGCACCCCGGAGCCGAAGCGCCGGCCGGAGCGCTCGTTGAAGGCGCGGTAGCAGACCACGACCTCCGCGACCCCGGTGGCGACGGCGAGGGCGGCCTGCTGGACGGTGGCGCAGGCGGCGCCGCCGCCGTAGTGGATGCGGGAGAAGAAGGAGAGGTCCCCGATGCCGGCGGCCTGGGCCACGGTGATCTCGGGGCTGGTGTCCATCGTGAAGGTGACCATGCCGTCGACGTCGGCGGGGGTCAGCCCGGCGTCGTCGAGGGCGGCGTGCACGGCTTCGACGGCGAGCCGCAGCTCGCTGCGGCCGGAGTCCTTGGAGAACTCGGTGGCGCCGATGCCGGCGATGGCGGCGCGCCCGCCGAGCGTGTCGCGGTGCCGGACGCTCATGCCGCCGCCTCCGGCGTGACGGTGACCGTGACCGTGCCGGTGACGTGGTGGCCGATGCCGTTGGCGCCGACGATCCGGATCTCCGCCCGGCTCCCGTCGACCGCGATCACGGTGCCGGTCAGGACCATGGTGTCGCCCGGGTAGTTGGGCGCGCCGAGCCGGATGGCCACGGCGTGCAGGACGGCGCCGGGTCCGAGGCGGTCGGTGACGTACCTGCCGACCAGGCCGTTGGTGGTCAGGATGTTCATGAAGATGTCCGGGGAGCCCTTCTCGCGCGCGAGCGGGGCGTCGTGGTGCACGTCCTGGTAGTCGCGGGAGGCGATGGCGCCCGCGACGATCAGCGTGCGGGTCACCGGTATCTCCAGCGGCGCCAGTGTGTCGCCGACGTTCATGCGTGGTCCCCCTCGGGTGCGGCGTGGTCGGACAGGAGCGCGCCCAGCTCGGCCAGCAGCTCGCTGCCGCAGCCCAGGTACGCGTCCAGCTGGCGCCCCCAGAGGAAGTGCCGGTGGACGGGATGGTCCAGGTCGGCGCCCGTCCCGCCGTGCAGGTGCTGGCCCGCGTGCACGACGCGCTTGCCCGCTTCCGAGGCCCACCAGGCCGCGGTCAGGGCGTGCTCGCGCGCCGGAAGTCCCTCGTCGATCCGCCAGGCCGCCTCGTACGCGGTGACCCGGATCGCCTCGGTGTCCATGTGGGCGTCGGCCGCGCGCAGCATGACCCCCTGGTTCGTGGAGAGCGGCCGGCCGAACTGCTCCCGGGTGGAGGTGTACTCGACCGCGCGGGCCAGGGAGCCCGCGCAGACCCCCGCCTGGAGCCCCGCGAAGGCGGTGCGGGCCGTGGCCAGGACCGCTTCGTAGGCCCGGCCGTCCCCGAGCCGTTCGGCCTCTGCCCCGGCCAGGACGAGCCGCCCCGCCGACCAGGGCGCGGTGGTCTCCACCTCGGGCGTCCCGACGCCGGACGCGTCCGTCCGGACGAGCCACAGGGCCCGGTCCGCGTCCGGGACCAGTACGTGCGTGGCGTCCCGCAGCCAGGGCACGACGGGAGCGGTCCCGGTCAGCCGGCCGTCCGGCGAGGCGGTGATCCGGCCGCGTGCCGGGAAGGCGCCGGTGGCGATCGCCCCGCCCGAGCCCAGGGCGGGCAGCAGCCGGGCGCGCTGTTCGGTGCTGCCGTGCGCGGCGACGGGCAGGATCCCGTACGCGCAGGTGGCGGCGTACGGAACCTGCGCGGTGGTGCGGCCCTGTTCCTCCAGCAGCAGCACCAGGCCGAGCAGGCCGATCTCCTCCACGGCGGCGGTCAGTCCGGCGGCGGTGAGGGCTTTCCACAGTTCGGCGTCGCTGCCGGTGCCGGCCGCTGCGAGGCGCTCGTGGGTGGCGAGGTCGCGGAAGATCCGGGCCGCGAGTCCGGCCGCCTCGGCCTGTTCGTCGGTGGGGTGGAAGTCCATCAGCCCTCGCTCCCCCGGAAGACCGGCAGTTCCAGGTCCTCGTCGACACGCAGGAATTCCAGCTGCACGGGCATCCCGATGCGCACCTTGTCGTACGGGACTCCGGTGATGTTGCTGACCATGCGGACGCCTTCGGCGAGTTCGACGAGCGCGACCGCGTACGGAGGGTCGAAGGCGGGGAAGGGCGGGTGGTGCATGACGACGTGGCTGAACACCGTGCCGGCTCCGGAGGCCTCGACGGTGTCCCAGTCCAGGCTCGCGCAGCTGTTGCAGCCGGGCAGCCAGGGGAAACGGAGGTTCGCGCAGGCAGTGCAGCGCTGGATCAGCAGCCTGTGTTCGGCGACCCCGTCCCAGAACCCCTGGTTGTCGCGGTTGACCACCGGACGGGGCCGCCGGGCCGGTGGCTTCTTCTCCCGGGGGGCGGCGGGCGCGTACTTGAGGATCCGGAAGCGGTGGGTTCCGGCGAGCTCGCCGTCCGCGCGGACGTCCATGCGGGTGGTCACGAAGTGGCCGGTGCCCAGCTTGGTCGTCTTGCGCGGGGAGACGGACTCGATGACGGCGTCGTAGGTGACCGTGTCGCCGGGGCGCAGCGGTCGCAGGTACTCCTGCTCGCAGTCGGTGGCCACGACGGAGGTGCAGCCCGCGTCGTCGAGCAGGGTGAGGAGCTCGTCGTAGGCGGAGGAGCGGTCGCCGTGCCCGGAAAGCCCTCCCATCGTCCAGGCCTGGAGCATGGTGGGCGGGGCGATGGCGTCCGGGCCGGTGTAGGCGGGGCTGGTGTCGCCCATCGCCTCGCACCAGTGGCGGATCATGGGCAGGTTGACGGGGTCCTTGCCCTGGCCCGCGGTGGCGGCGGGCCGCCCTTCGAAGGTCTTGAGCAGCGCGTGGAACCGGGTGGCCGCCTCGGCGCCCGCTGCCTGGTCCGCCGTGGCGGTCATCGCTTCCTCCCCTTCATGCCGAGCCGCATCATGGCGACGATCTCCCGCTGGACCTCGCTCACCCCGCCGCCGAAGGTGTTGATCTGCGCGGCCCGGTTCATCCGCTCCAGCTCGCCTCCGGCGAAGGCCTCGGGCCCCCGTACGAGGGCTTCCTCGCCCACCACTTCCTGGCACATCCGGTACACCTCGACGGTGGACTCGGTGCCGAGGAACTTCACGCCGCTGGCGTCCCCGGGGGCCAGGCTGCCGTCGCCGACGTCCTGGACGAGGCGCCAGTTGAGGAGGCGGACGGCGGCCAGCCGGGCGTGCGCCTCGGCGAGCCGGGACTGCACCCAGGGCCGGTCGGCGGGGCGTTCGCCGGTGACCGGGTCGGGGGTCCGAGCGTGCCGGAGGGCGCCCTCGTAGAAGTCCTCGGCCTGCATGCCGATGGCGGCGAGGGCGACCCGCTCGTGGTTGAGCTGGTTGGTGATCAGCCCCCAGCCGCCGTGCTCGGGGCCGACGAGGTGGCCGGCGGGCACGCGGAGGCCGTCGTAGTACGTCGACGTGGTCGTGAGGCCGCCCACCGTCTCGATCGGGGTCCATGCGAAGCCGGGGGCGTCGGTGGGGACCACGATGATCGAGATGCCCTGGTGCTTGGGGGCGTCGGGATCGGTGCGGCAGGCGAGCCAGATCCAGTCCGCGTTCTGGGCGTTGGAGGTGAAGATCTTCTGGCCGTCGACGACCCAGTCCGCTCCGTCGCGCACGGCGCGGGTGCGCAGCGAGGCCAGGTCCGTGCCCGCCCCGGGCTCGGAGTAGCCGATGGCGAAGACGGTCTCGCCGCTCAGGATCCGGGGCAGGAAGTAGTCCTTCTGCTCCGGGGTCCCGTACTTCATCAGGGTCGGGCCGACGGTGTTGAGGGTGACCATGGAGACGGGGGCGCCGGCCCGGTACGCCTCGTCGAAGAACACGAACTGCTCTTCGGGGCCGCGCCCTTGGCCGCCGTACTCGGGGGGCCAGCCCAGGCCGAGCAGTCCGTCGGCGCCGATGCGGCGCAGCAGTGCGCGCTGGGCGGCGGGATCCTCGGGGGGTCCGTCCGGCAGCAGATCGTGGAAGTACTCCCGCAGTTCGGCGCGCAGCCGCAACTGGCCTTCGGTCGGGGCGAGGTGCACGGCGCAGGCCTCCCGGCGTCACATCATCGAGTGAACCTGACTGTCCGTCAGATTCCCTGTCGATGTCAAGGCGGGAGCCGGTGCTCGAACGCACGAGGGCGCCCGCCCCACCGGACCCCAGCCGGTCCGGTGGCACGGGCGCCCTCAAGACTCAGAGGACACGGGGAGCAGCTACCACCACGGGTGGAAGTTGACTGCGAGGTTGCCCTGCTGGATCGCCGTGAAGGCCGAGCCGTTGACCTGCGCGTTGTTGTTCTGGTTGGACGCACCGGAGCCGGTGGCCACCTGCTGCGAGGTGGACGAGTTGCCGCTGTTGTTCCCGCCGACACCGCTGCCGACGATGCCGGCGACGCTCGCATTCGATCCGTCGTTCGCGAAGGCGCCGTTGTCGGCCGCGGCCACACCGCCGAAGAGGGCGACGGCGAGGGGGAGGGCGGCGACGGCGGCGAAGACGCGGGCGGTACGGATGCTTGCCATGAGTGAATCCTCCAGAAAAGCGAAGTGGGAGCCGTTCCAAGGCAGTTGGCCGACCGCCTCGGTCGTTCTCTGTGGTGACGACGTCGCGACACCAGAGTTGCCCACCGAATCCCCGGCGAACCACCCCGCACTCCACGATTCCCCCGCAAGCATGAGCAACATCGGATAAACCTCATTCGCATCCCAACACCCCAGGTCAGCGGCTTGAAGACCGCCGAAACCAGGGCCGGGCACGGGAGGAATCGTTCCCTCAAACTCATGTGCACCGAACATGCCGAAGAGGGCCGCGCCGTCCGGGAACCCCACCGTCTCCCGGGTCTGCGACCCTGCCGTGCCAAGCTTCACGCCCCCTGCGCGCCCCCGGCGCCCGCCGGGGTCGTCCTACCGTGCCCCCACTCCGGGGGCACATCGCCGGCGCGATCCTCGGTCGCGACCTGCCGACCGGGCTCGAGCGCCTGCTGCTGGTACTGCCGTTTCCACTGATCCTGCGGTCACTGCGGTGCTGCGGTACTGGGGTACTGGGGTGCTGCGGTACTGGGGTGCTGCGGTGCTGCGGCTGCTGCACTTGGTGTCGGCGCCGGTACCACTCCCGGCTGCCCGCCGCGATCGCACGAGGCGCGCGGTACGCCTAGGCCGTACGGGCGCTACGCGACCAGGCCGAGCTCGTCGCGGCCGGCTCCGACGGTACCCCCGGCCAAGGAGGCGGCCGTGGTCGAGCGGCGGACGGACGGGGCCTTGCCGTGCGCCTCGGCGCGGATCCGCTGCTTGATGGTCGGCGGGAGCGATCCGCCCCGCATCATCGCCCGCCAGCTCCGCCGGCCCATCGGCCGGACCTGCCCGCGTACGGCGACGGCCGCGCGGCGGGAGGCGGCAGGGGCGCAGACGGTGGCGGCAGCGGCCGGGGCGGCCTTGGCGGCCTTGGCGCCGAAACCGAGGGAGGAGAGGAGCGCCACGAGAGCCGCGACGACTGCGGTCCAGAGCGACGAGACGGGGATGCGGTGAGCCATGACGAGGTCCTTCACTTCGCGATGTTCCGACGGGCGGATCTGCATACATTCGTCATGATGTGACCGCAACCGCAGGGCGCCCACCACGCGCGCCGATCTTCCGACAAACACCACTCGAAGGGCCCAACGCAGGCTCCGGACCGAGTCGAGCGCAGAACGGCCTCTGACCGATTTTGCTGGTCAGAGGCCGTTCACATGCGGTGGGTGTGGGATTTGAACCCACGGTGACTCGCGCCACGACGGTTTTCAAGACCGTTCCCTTAGGCCGCTCGGGCAACCCACCTGGCCGGTACAGAGTACCGGCAGGCGGGGGCCGGTCGGGTCAGGAATTCTGGGCCTTGTCGTAGGCCGCCTTCGCCTCGTTGCCGAAGTACGGGCCGAACATCCGGTTGGGCAGGAAGGTGTAGCCGAAGCTGTTGACCGAGACCTGGGTGCCCAGGCCCGTGGCCTCGTTGAAGTCCTGGAACCAGGGGCCGCCGCTGGAGCCGCCGGTCATGTTGCAGCCCAGGCCGTGGTCCTTGGTCAGCAGGAAGTCCTTGCTCGTGTTCCCGCTGCAGTAGACCAGCTTGGTGCCGTCGTACGGTGCGGCAGCCGGGAAGCCGAAGGAGTACATCTTCTTGTTGTAGCCGCCGTTGAACAGGATCCCCTGGGCGCCGACGACCTGGCTGAGCTTCTGCCCGTTCAGCGGGGCGACGACGGCGAGGCCGACGTCCATGTTCATGTCCTCGCTGGCGGCCCACTGGTCGGTGGCGAAGGTCTGGGTGGCCGACCACTGGCCATAGGGCGCGTTCCCGTTCTCGTACCCGGGAACGAAGATCCAGTTGGTGTGCCAGGCGCCCTGGTACTTCACGCAGTGGCCGGCGGTGATGACCGTGCTGCCGTTGGCACTGGTGATCGAGTCGCCGGAGCAGGACGCGGTGCGGTCGCCGAAGGTGAAGAAGACCCGGCCCGACGTCTTGACCACCGCGCCGCCACCCGTCCACGCGCCGCCCGCCTGCGGGAACGACGTCGGGGAGGCCACCGCGGAGGACGCCGCCGTGGGCGCGACCGCCGTCGGGGCGACCGCCGTGGACCGGGCCGCGGCCGGGGCTGCCGCCCGCCGGGTACCGGGCACTGCCGTGACGTCCAGCGGGGTGGCGCTGCGCATCCGCTCGGCGGTCCAGAATCCCTGGCTGTGCTGCTGCCGGAACGAGGCCGGGGAGTCGGCGGCGGCCGAGGGGGTGGCCGCCGTCAGCGCGCTTGCGATCAAGGCGCCCGCCGCCAGGAGGACCGATGCTGCCGTGCGTTGACGATTCACGCAGGACTCCTTCTGCCGTGCCCAGTCCCGGTGGACCGGGCAGGGTGGGGGTGAAGAGCTGTCGGTGCGGATCGGCCGCAGGGTCGCACGCGCGGCACGAGAAGTCAGGAGACGGCCGGAACGTTCGGTCGGTTCCGGCCAGGAATTGGCCAACTCCCTTCGCCGGGAGGGAAGGCGCGGGTGGCGAGAGGCGGCGGCTGCCCGGCATGCGGGAAGGACCGGCCGGGCGGGCCGAGCGGGCGGGCGGGCCGGGCGGGCAAGCCGGGCTTGGCCGGGCGGGCGGGCCTGGCGGGCCGAGCAGGCCGGGCTTGGCCG
>NZ_JBHYVA010000388.1:0-7911 GCF_042750055.1 Streptomyces sp. NPDC059456 | reverse complement strand
TGTGTCGCGCGGCCCCCGCGCCCCTGCACCTGCGGGGGGGGGGTGCTCGGGAGCTGATCGGCGTCCCCCCCCCAGGCGGGGGTGCACCCCGAGACCGCGGTGCTGTTGTACGGAGCGGGCCGTGGTCGGTGGTGAGCCGGTCGGCGATCCACTCCCACCAGCGCGGGTTGAGTCCAGTGAGCAGGATGCGGGCTCGCTCCGGTGACGGACCTCTCCAGGTTGAGGATCCGGAGGTTCGGCGCGACCGTGTCGAGGAGGGCCGGCGCTTCTCCCAGGGCCAGGAGAAGGGCGCCGGACGCGCGGAATTGCCGCCTGTGTCAGATCGACGTGCGTGCGGGCGTCGGTGACGTATGCCTCCGGCAGGGACGCGTCGCCGGGGTGCGGAAGGATCTGGTCGACCCCGCGCCCGAGCATGAGGTCCCTGGCGGGGAACACCTGCACGAGTTCACCGCCCGTCCCTCCAAGCCGGCGAGCTCGTGTAGGTGACCGGCGAGGCGCCGTCCGGCGAGGCGCCGTCCTGGCGACTGCCGGCCCGGCCGCCCCGGCTCGCAGGCCTCAGGGCTCCTCCGTCGACTCGGCAATGCGCTTGATTCGCGCAAGGCGCCTGTCCCAGTCGGCGGCGAGCGCGGCCATCCAGCGGGCCGTCGCGTCCAGCGCCGCGGGACGTAGCGCGTACCGCACCTCGCGTCCGACCCGGCTGCCCGACACCAGACCGGCGGCATCCAGCACGGCGAGGTGCTTGACCACGGCTTGGCGCGAGACGGGGAGCCGGTCCGCGAGCGCCGTCGCGGAAGCCTCGCCCTGCGCCGCGAGGAGGTCGAGCAGTCGCCGTCGCGTGGGATCGGCCAGGGCGGCGAGGACGCCGTCGAAGGCCTCCGCCTCGCCGCGGTCTTCGTCCGTCACGCGGAGGACTGTTCGGTGCGCTTCTTGAGGGCGTCGAGCACCTGGGGCCAGCCTCCGGTGTTGTCCTTCACGGCCTTGGCGCGCAGGTCCTCGGGCCCGGCCAAGGACGCGAATCCGCTCTCGATGACGCGGAGCCTCGTCTTGTCGCCTTCCGCGGTCAGCGTGAACTCCACGAGGGTGCTGTTGTCTTCGCGCAGTTCCTCTCCCGGGAACGCGCTGGCCCAGCGATACGCCAGGTAGGTCTGGGGCTCGACCTTCTCCACGCGCACCGGGAAATCGCCGTACTCGGCGTTCCGCGCCACGAGGGACTCTCCTTCCCGCGCCAGGGCGCCGGACGCGCTCGCCGGGTCGGCGACCCAGAAGCCGGGCTCCGCCACCAGGGGCCAGACCCGGTCCACGGGTGCGTCGATCAGGGTTTCGCGTTCGATCCGGTCTTCGCTCATGACGGAACTCCTTCATCCGCGATCCAATAGTGCAACTCCAGAGTTGCACGTCAGTCCTTCATGTGCAACCCGGAGGTTGCGTCTGGGTCCTCGCGCCGACGAGCACCCCGCCGATCGTCCGCGAAGGGCAGGGTGACGTGGATGGCGACCAGGCCGTATTCAGGCCCTGATGGAGAACGTCGGCGGGCAGGTGACACCAGCCTGATCCGCCGATGCTTCGGGGGACCTCGCCGAGGCGGAGGACTTCGCGCTCGAACAGCCGCTGCCGATGCCGTGAAAACATCACCCGCCCCACAAAACCCGTTCGAACCCGCACGTAAGCACGATCGGTGCAGCACGGGTCTTCAAAGGTCTTACGGGCCGGGGCAACGCCTTCGGAACGAGGCGACCTCCTCCCGGAGTTCCATGGCGCGCGGCGTGGGCACGAGCGTCTGGCCGGCGCGGACGAGCAGCGGGTCGCCGACGGTGCGGCGGAGTCGGGCCAGGGTTCGGCTGACCGCCGCGGGCGAGGTGCCGAGGCGTTCCGCAGCTCGGGTGACGCTGTTCTCTTGGAGCAGGGCGTCGAGCACGCGCAACAGGTCGAGATCCACGAGCGCCTGACGCGAAGACGTGCGGTATTCCCTTCACCTCTTTCAACGAGATGCTGTGCAGCAGTCCCCCCCCGTGGTCGGGAAGGCGACGTCCTGGCCGTCGTCAGTCAGAGCGGACCGACCGGCACGGTCGTGCAGCTCTGGGACTGCTGCGGCCCGGCCAACCAGACCTGGCACGCGCCCGCGTGACGCGCGTGGCAGCCCCGTCAACCGAATTGCCCTCAACCTCGCGCGTTAAAGGGGGCTCCAAAACCGTACGAAGCCCGGTTGACCGGGGCAGGAACGGCAGCAAGCACCATCTGATCACCGACGCCACCGGCATTCCGCTTGCCGCCACCCTGACCGGCGGCAACCTCAGCCTCGCCTGCTCACTCATCTGCCGGCGACGCCTGAAGTCATTCCGACAGCGGTTCCAAGGGCCGGTGAGGGTATGGAGACCAGTGTGGCGCCGTCCTGCGGCTTGGCCACCTCGCCCGGTGACGGGCCGTTGACCCGGAAGACGATGCCGGCGCCCCACGCCGCCTCGCCCGTGCCGATCCGCGCCCTGGCCTCCAGGTACGACTCATCGGCGAAGGCGGAGAGCGCCCCGGCCTCCGACTTGATCACCACGTCGTACCCGAGTGCTGTCAGTTGCTCGACGCCGAGCGGTGTGGGCAATTGGTTCGGAGGCGCCGGCGGGATTCCGCACGGGGTGCAGGCCTTCAGACCTGCGGGTTGTTAAGCGGTCGCCGTTTCCGGGGTCTTCGCGAACTTCCGGACGAGGTAGTCGTTCAACGCGTGGTGGAAGCTCGTCGCAAGGCGGGACTGCGGGGCGAACAGGTCAAACGCGTGGTAGGCGCCGGGGTAGAGGTGTAGCTCCACGGGGACGCCCTGGGCGCGCAGGCGCGCCGCGTAGTCGAGGTTCTCGTCGCGGAAGAGGTCCAGCTCACCGACACCGATGAAGGTCGGGGGCAGGCCGGCGAGGTCGGTCGCCCGGGAGGCGGCGCAGTAGGACGTCACGTCGTCGGTGCCGACGCGGTCGCCGAGGATGGCCTGCCAGGCAAGGATGTTGGTCGCGCGGTCCCAGATGCCGATGTCGGTGATCTCGTGGCTCGAGTCGGTCGTGTTGCGGTCGTCGAGCATCGGGTACATCAGCAGCTGGAACAGCGGAGTCGCCGCACCGCGGTCGCGGATCAGGAGGGCCGTGGCGGCGGCGATGCCCCCGCCTCCGCTCTGGCCGGCCAGACCGACCCGGGCGGGGTCGAGGCCAAGATCGGCGACGTTGTCGCTGAGCCACCGGTAGGCGGTGTATCCGTCCTCGGCGGCGCCGGGCGCGGGGGTTTCAGGGGCCAGCCGGAAGTCGACGCTGACAACGGCGCAGCCGAGTGCCGCGCAGAGCGGCTTGAGCCAGGGTGCGTCCTGGGCGGCGTAGCCGAGCACCTGCCCACCGCCGTGGAACCACATGATGACCGGCAGCGGTCCAGGCGCGTTCTGCGGACGCAGTAGGAGGATCGGGACGTCGGGGCCGTCGGCGCGCGGCACCTGGATCTCGTGGGCGGTGACGGTGGGCTCGTCGGGGATGGTGTTGGCGATGGATTCGGCCATGGCGCGGACGCCGGCCCGCGTGCCCTTCAGATCGCTGAGGTTGAACACCCCGGTCGGTGTCATCGGTACGGCCTTCAGGACCTCGGCGAGCTCGGGGTCGATCCGCTCGCGCGCGTTTTGAGTGTTCATGTTGTTCGTTCCTTGCGCTGCGCTGCGCCGCGATGCGATGCGATGCGGCGCGGGGTGCGGGGGGTACGTGCAGCAGCCGATCGCGTGGGAATGGTGGCCGGTTTCGCCGCGCCGCGTGAATGCCGGGCGGCGGACCGCGTGGACGGAGCGGGAGCGGCTCAGCGCGCCGTGGTCCCCGGCGCGCCGAAGTAGTGGCCCTGGGCGAGGTCCTCGATGAGACCGGGCTGGACCGGCTTCCAGCCGAGGAGGTCGCGGGTCAGCGTGCTGGAGGACGGGTTGTCGGCCTGGGCGTGGGCACCGAGGAAGCCGAAGTGGTCGTCGGCCTGCGTCGGCGGGATGCTGACCACGGGCAGGTCCAGCCCGCGACCGATGGCCTCGGCGATCTCCCGGAAGCTGACCCCCTCGTCGTCGACGGCGTGCAGCCGCGACCCCGCCGGAGCGGACTCCAGCGCCAGCCGGTACAGGCGTGCCGCGTCGAGTGTGTGCACGGCGGGCCAGCGGTTGGCCCCGTCGCCGACGTAGGCGGCGACGCCCTTCGACCGGGCGATGGAGATGAAGGTCGGGATGAAGCCGTTGTGGTCGAGCGTGCTGTGCACGCTCGGAGCGAGCCGGACGACGGACGAGCGGATACCGTGCTCCGCGAGTGCGGTCACCGCGTTCTCGGAGTCGATCCGCGGGCCTGCGTCGAACGCGTCGGCTTCGGTGAGGGCGTCCTTCAAGCCCGCAAAGGCGAACAGCGCCGTTCCCGAGGTGGCCACCAGGGGCTTGCCGGTGCCGGCGAGCGCGTCCCCGAGCGCCTCGACGGCGCGCAGATCCGATGCGACCGCGCTGTCGAAGTCGCCGGCGAACATGGCGTCGTGCTTGAAGGCCAGGTGGATGACGCCGTCGGCCGCGTCGGCGGTCGCGGCGAGGCCATCGAGATCGTCGAGGTCGCCCCGGTACACCTCGGCGCCGGCGGCCGTCAAAGCGGCGGCGGACTTGTCCGAGCGGGCCAGGCCGACGACCTGGTGTCCCCCGTCGAGGAGTTCGGGGACGACGGCGGAGCCGATGTGTCCGGAGGCCCCGGTGACGAATACGCGCATGGTTGCGCCTTCCTGCTGCGGGCTTCCCATCGGAGGCGGGGAGCCGTGATGTCAGTTGATGACATCACCGTAACATCGATGTCAGTCACTGCCATCACTGTGATGTCAGTTTCTGTCATCGCGGGATAGGATCGGAGCATGAGCCGATGGAAACCCGACGCACGAGGCCGCCTGGAGAAGGCGGCGCTGGAGCTCTACAACCACAAGGGCTTCGACGCCACCACCGTTGCGGAGATCGCCGCCCGCGCCGGGCTCACCGAACGGACCTTCTTCCGGCACTTCGCCGACAAACGGGAAGTCCTCTTCCCGGCCGCCAACCCCCTCGCCGACACCCTCGCGAACGCCACGGCCGCCGCCCCCACTGGGCTCCCGCCGCTCCAGGTGATCGCCCACGCCCTGACCGAAGCCGCCCCCGTCCTCGAAGAACGCGCGGACCTGGCACGGCAACGCCAGGCCGTCATCGCCGCCAACCCCGAGCTCCAGGAACGCGAACTGGCCAAACTCGCCGCACTCGCCTCCACGCTCGCCGGCACGCTGCGCGAACGCGGCCTGGAGACCACCACCGCCGCACTCGCCGCCGAAATCGGGATCGCCGCGTTCAAGGTCGCCTTCGAACGCTGGATCAACGACCCCGACCGGCATGCCCTCGCTCAGCGAATCCGGGAAACCTTGGACACCGCCAGGCACCTCACCGCGCCCGCCGAACACGTCGCCACGGCCGACGACGTGAGCTTCACGGGCCATGAGGGAGTGGCGTGAACGTGGCAGGCGCCATGAGCAAGGGGACCCGGGCCGTCCGCCCTTGCCGTGGTCCGTCTCGTCTCTGCGCGGGTCGCGCAGCTGCCGCAGGCCCGGAGCCGGCGGCCGGATGAAGGCGTAGCGGCCCAGGAAGTTGATGTGGTCCTACCGGAGTGGGCGAGCCGGGCGAGCAGTTCTTCGGTGACGGGGAAGCCGAACTGCACCACGGTGTTGAGTGCCAGGCCGAGGGCGCCGAGCTGGTCGAGAACCGGCCTCGCCCGTTGACGGCCCACCCACGTGCCCCACGACCAGTGACGGCGATCACCGCGCGCCCATCGATGACAGAGCCGCCGCCCGGTCGAACCACGCACAAGACCGGGCTCTTCCACCGCGCCCGTCGGGAACACGGACCGGCAGGGACCGGGAACACCACGCCAAGCCCCCAGCGCCGAATCACCCCGCTCCAGCCTTCGCACCGGCCGCACCGGCCGCACCGGCCGCACCGGCCGCACCGGCCGCACCGGCCGCACCGGCCGCACCGGCCGCACCGACCCTGTTCGAGCCGCTTCAGCGCCCGGTCCGGCTCTTCCAGGTGCTCACGCGCCCGCGCCCGCGCCAACAGGGTGGCTACGTGAGACCGCTCGAAGACCGTGCTGCCCCCTCCGATTCGTCGCGCGCGTATGTGCAGGTCACCGGCCGTAGGACCCTGGCCCGCTCCCGGGAACTCGCCGTTGCCCTCCCCGCCTCGTACACGGCCGCTCGATCCGCTGGTCCATCCCGACCTCGGCGAGGTCGTTAGCCGACCCACCACAGCGCCCGCGCATGGACATCACCCTCCGCCAACGCCCCACGCCGGCCGGCCGGTTGCCCATCGGCCGCCTCGACCACGTCCGGGCCCCGGCTGCCGGTGGTGTGCCGGACCAGGACGGGGCGCCCCTTCTCCTCGATGAGGCGTCGCTCCGCGGCCGCATCGCCGCGCGAGGTGCGTCGACGGTGCCTTCCGGTGGGCCGAACCGCGCCCATGACGCAAATATTGACTGCTGATTGTGACTGTCTTGACAGTTCTTCACGGACAAATCTAGAGTTCGGCCAGGGCTCCCTGTGGGCCGCGTCCAGAGGGTTGCCGATAGGGGTAAGTGTGTCTTCTGAATACGGGCAGTTGATTTGGCGCAACGGCACCTTCATGCCGTGGGAAGAGGCGACGGTCCACATCAGTTCCGTCGGACACGCCTCGGTCTCCGCCGCGTTCGAAGGCGTGCACTCCTACTGGAGCGCCGAGCGGGGGGTCCTGCACGGCTTCCGGCTCCGCGACCACATGCAGCGGCTGCTGGACTCGCTCCGGCTGAGCTGGCTGGAGCCCGAGTTCGACGCGGACGCGCTCGTCGCCGCCACCGTCGAGCTGCTCGCGTCGTGGGAGGCCAGCGGCAAGGACCTCTACGTGCGCCCGTGGGGCTTCGCCGCCGGGACGCACAAGGAGCAGATGGTGCCGCGCGGCACTCCGGCCGAGATAGCCATCGAGACCTGGGAGTTCGAGAGCAAGCTCGGCCGGGGGCGCACCTGCACGCTCGCCGTGAGCTCCTGGCCCCGCTTCAACCCGGGTGCCTCTCCGGCGTCGATGAAGGTGTTCTCGAACTACCACAACGGCCGGCTGGGCAATGTCGACGCCCGGGCCCGCGGCGCCGACTGGCCCGTCTTCCTCAACGGCGCCGGGAACGTCACGGAGTCGTCCGGCTCGTGCATCGCCCTGGTCAAGGGCGGCCGGATCATCACCCCGGACCTGGCCAGCGGGGTCCTGGACAGCATCACCCGCAAGACCCTGTTCCAGCTGGCCGAAGAGGAACTCGGCCTGACCGTCGAGGCCCGGCCCGTGGAGCGCACGGAGCTGTACCTCGCCGACGAGATCTTCCTGATGGGCACCGCGGCGGAGGTGCTGCCGGCCGTGGAGGTCGACGGGTTCCGCCTCGGTGACGGCAAGACCGCGGGGGAGGTCACCCGGGCGCTGGAGGCGTGCTACCACGACACGGTCCGCGCCGTCACCGCCAAGCACGACGAGTGGCTCACTCCCGTTCCGGCGGCGCCGGCACGCTGAAGCGCGGCTCGGCCGCCCGGATGCGGGCGGCGTAGAGCGCGGGGTCGAGGCCCAGTACGCGGAAGGCCGCCAGCCGTACGAGCAGTACCGGGTGGGCCCCGCGGCGGTACAGGGCGGCGACGTCGCCCCGCAGCAGCTCGTCCCGCTCGTCGGCGGTCAGCGGGCGGTCCGCGAGCTCCCGCCGCGGGTCCGCCCGCAGCCGTTCCAGGGTCCCCGGCTCGTGTGCGATGTCGTAGCAGAGACGGTCGATGGCGTGGACGCTCATCAGGGGGTCCTTTCGTTGTGCACGGGTGCCCCGTGCGGCTCCGGCACACGTCGTTCGCGTTCCGGAGCCGTTCGTGTCACCCGCACCG
>NZ_JBHYVA010000387.1:0-7913 GCF_042750055.1 Streptomyces sp. NPDC059456 | reverse complement strand
CTCCCGCACACCCCGGCCCGCCGCCGCTCAGCCGTCCGACCGTCCGCCCCCTGACCTCAGGCGTCGCCGCCCGCGGAGCCCGGGTCGGCCGCCGCGACGTCCAGCAGCCGGTACCGGTCCACCGCCTGCTTCAGCGCCGAACGGTCGACCCTGCCCTCCTTGGCCAGCTCGGTCAGCACCGCCAGCACCACCGACTGCGCGTCGATGTGGAAGAAGCGCCGGGCCGCGCCGCGCGTGTCCGCGAAGCCGAACCCGTCCGCACCCAGCGAGGTGTACGCACCGGGCACCCACCGCGAGATCTGGTCCGGGACCGAGCGCATCCAGTCCGAGACCGCCACGAACGGCCCCTCCGCACCCGACAGCTTCCGCGTCACGTACGGGACGCGCTGCTCCTCCTCCGGGTGCAGCAGGTTGTGCTCCTCCACCTCGACGGCCTCGCGGCGCAGCTCGTTCCAGGAGGTCGCCGACCAGACGTCCGCCCGGACGTTCCACTCCTCGGCCAGGATCCGCTGGGCCTCCAGCGCCCACGGCACCGCCACGCCCGAGGCCATGATCTGCGCCCCGATCGAGCCCGCCGAGCCCGCGGACACCCGGTGGATGCCCTTGAGGATCCCGTCCACGTCCACGTCGGCCGGCTCGGCCGGGTGCTGGATCGGCTCGTTGTAGACCGTCAGGTAGTAGAAGACGTCCTCGGCCTCCGGCCCGTACATGCGCCGCAGACCGTCCTGCACGATGTGCGCGATCTCGTACCCGTACGCCGGGTCGTACGCCACACAGCCCGGGTTCGTCGACGCCAGCAGCTGGGAGTGACCGTCGGCGTGCTGCAGGCCCTCACCCGTCAGGGTGGTCCGGCCGGCGGTCGCACCCAGGACGAAACCGCGCGCCAGCTGGTCGGCCATCTGCCAGAACTGGTCACCCGTGCGCTGGAAACCGAACATCGAGTAGAAGACGTAGACCGGGATCAGCGGCTCGCCGTGCGTCGCGTACGCCGAACCCGCGGCGATCAGCGAGGCCGTGCAGCCCGCCTCCGAGATGCCGTCGTGCAGCATCTGGCCCGTCGGGGACTCCTTGTACGCGAGCAGCAGGTCGCGGTCTACCGCCTCGTACTGCTGGCCCAGCGGGTTGTAGATCTTGGCGCTCGGGAAGAACGCGTCCATGCCGAAGGTGCGGTACTCGTCCGGGGCGATCAGCACGAACCGCTTGCCGATCTCCTTGTCCCGCATCAGGTCCTTCAGGATGCGCACGAACGCCATGGTCGTCGCGATCGACTGGTGGCCCGAGCCCTTCTTGGCCGCCGCGTACGCCTTGTCGTCCGGCAGCTGCAGCGGCTTCGCCCGCACCACGCGCGTCGGCACGTAGCCGCCCAGCGAGCTGCGCCGGTCGTGCATGTACTGGATCTCCGGCGAACCCGGGCCCGGGTGGTAGTACGGCGGGGCGCCGTTCTCCAGCTGCGCGTCGGTGATCGGGATGTGCAGGCGGTCGCGGAAGCGCTTGAGGTCGTCGACCGTCAGCTTCTTCATCTGGTGCGTCGCGTTGCGGCCCTCGAAGTTCGGGCCGAGCGTCCAGCCCTTGACCGTCTGCGCCAGGATCACCGTCGGCTGGCCCTTGTGGGCCTTGGCCGCCGCGTACGCCGCGTAGATCTTCTTGTGGTCGTGGCCGCCGCGGCCCAGGTGCAGCAGCTGCTGGTCGCTCATGTTCTCGACCATCGCCCGCAGCCGCTGGTCGTCGCCGAAGAAGTGGTCGCGGATGTACGCACCGGTCTCGGTCGCGTACGTCTGGAACTGGCCGTCCGGCGTCGAGTTCATCCGGTTGACCAGGATCCCGTCGCGGTCCTGCGCCAGCAGCGGGTCCCAGGAGCGGTCCCAGATCAGCTTGATCACGTTCCAGCCGGCGCCGCGGAACTGCGACTCCAGCTCCTGGATGATCTTGCCGTTGCCGCGCACCGGGCCGTCGAGCCGCTGGAGGTTGCAGTTCACGACGAAGGTCAGGTTGTCCAGGCCCTCGCGAGCGGCGATCGACAGCTGGCCGAGCGACTCCGGCTCGTCCATCTCGCCGTCGCCGAGGTACGCCCAAACGTGTGACTTCGAGGTGTCGGCGATCCCGCGCGCCTCCATGTACCGGTTCATCCGGGCCTGGTAGATCGCACCGAGCGGGCCGAGGCCCATCGAGACGGTCGGGAACTCCCAGAAGTCCGGCATCAGCCGCGGGTGCGGGTAGCTGGACAGACCGTACGGGGCCTTCGACTTCTCCTGCCGGAACGCGTCGAGCTGCTGCTCGGAGAGCCGGTCCAGGAGGTAGGCGCGCGCGTAGATGCCGGGGGAGGCGTGGCCCTGGAAGAAGATCTGGTCGCCGCCGTCGCCCTCGTCCTTGCCCCGGAAGAAGTGGTTGAAGCCCACGTCGTAGAGGGAGGCGGAGGACGCGAACGTGGCGATGTGGCCGCCGACGCCGATCCCGGGACGCTGGGCGCGCGAGACCATGACGGCCGCGTTCCACCGGGTGGCGTTCAGGACCTTGCGCTCGATCTCCTCGTTGCCCGGGAAGAAGGGCTCGTCCTTGGTGGCGATCGTGTTGACGTAGTCCGTGCTGCGCATCTCGGGCACGGCCACGCGCTTCTCGCGGGCGCGCTCGATCAGCCGCAGCATCAGGTAGCGGGCGCGCTCACGGCCCCGCTCGTCGACGGCGGCGTCCAGGGAGTCGAGCCACTCCTGCGTCTCCTCCGGATCGAAGTCCGGGACCTGGCTCGGCAGGCCGCCAATGATGATCGGATTGCGATCGGATGCGGAAGCCACGCTGTTCCTTCGCTGTCAGGGGAGTCGTGCCATGGGGTTTCGCCGCCTCCCATCGTCTTACGCTCGGTCGGAATCGTCACCTGTACCACTGGGTAATCACTGGAGTCCGCGGCGATCCGGGAGAGCGGGCGGCGGCGCGTCCGGCCAAACCGCAACCTTACGCCCCGGACGATCACCGGGTTCGTAAGACCGTTCGGTCCCTCAAACAGGTAGGAAAGCCGGTAAGCGTTGCCGATGATGCCGAATGAGCTGGAATGGTGTGGGATGAATCACCAGAGGTGCACGCGGGAAGGCTGAAAGTTGCGGCGAGACGGCCGTAATCGTCACCGTTTCGACGGTCTCGGCGGCCGGGTACTTGCGCGATCCGCCGCGCCCGTGTGGACTACGCCCAATGCTGCGCGTACGCGCGCCGCCGAAGACATTCACCGAACATGAGCAGGAGGCACCCCGTGAGCGCGACCGCGGACCACGCGGAGAGCCTGGCCGCCCGGCTGGGTTTCCAGTCCGAACAGGTGGTCCAGGAGATCGGCTACGACGAGGACGTCGATCAGGATTTCCGTGAAACTGTCGAAGACCTCGTCAGTGAGCTCGCCGACGAGGACTACGACGACGTGGCCGACGCGGTGCTGTTGTGGTTCCGCGACGAGGACGGCGACCTGACGGACGCCCTGGTCGACGCGACCGAGCTGGTCGAGGACGGCGCACTGATCCTTCTGCTGACCCCCAAGACGGGCCGTGACGGCTACGTCGAGGCCAGCGACATCAGCGAGGCCGCCACGACGGCCGGCCTCTCGCTTGCCAAGGGCCTGCCCGTCGGCAAGGAGTGGACCTCCACCAAGCTCGTGACGCCGAAGGCCGCCAAGGCCAAGCGCTGAGCCGCACCCCGCAGCCAAGCGGACAAGCACCCCGTCGGCCGGAATCCGTTCCGGTCGGCGGGGTGCGTGCGTTGCGGACACCCGACCCGCCTAGGCTGGGGCCCACCCGAACAGCCCAATCCGGGGATGCGGGAACGAAGGGATGCGAGAGATGGCGATCGAGGTCGGCAGCAAGGCCCCGGACTTCGAGCTCAAGGACAACCACGGCGCCACCGTGCGGCTCTCCGACTTCCGCGGGGAGAAGGCCGTCGTGCTGCTCTTCTACCCGTTCGCCTTCACCGGTGTCTGCACCGGCGAGCTGTGCGAGCTGCGCGACCAGCTGCCGCGCTTCCAGAACGACGACGTCCAGCTCCTCGCGGTCTCCAACGACTCCGTGCCGACCCTGCGGGTCTTCGGCGAGCAGGAGAACCTCGAATACCCCCTGCTGTCCGACTTCTGGCCGCACGGCGAGACCTCCCGCGCGTACGGCGTCTTCGACGAGGAGAAGGGCTGCGCGGTCCGCGGCACCTTCATCATCGACAAGGACGGCATCGTGCGCTGGACCGTCGTCAACGGCCTCCCGGACGCGCGTGACCTGAACGAGTACATCAAGGCCCTCGACAGCCTCTGAGCACGGCCGGGCCGGACGGCCCCCCCCCGCGCACCCGCCCGCTCGCCGCACCGGCCGTACCCGCCGTACTTGCCGTACTCCGGGCGGGTTCCGGGAACCGTTCACCGGGAAAGACGCCGACAGGCGGGAACCCGTCACTAGGATCGAAGCGTTGATCCCGGTAGAAACCGCACGACGGGGCACCGCCCCACACATGAACCCAATGGAGGACCCGTGGGAGTCAGCCTCAGCAAGGGCGGAAACGTCTCGCTGACCAAGGCCGCGCCGAATCTGACGGCGGTCATCGTCGGTCTGGGCTGGGACGCTCGCACCACCACCGGTGTCGACTTCGACCTCGACGCCAGCGCGATCCTGACCAACGACCAGGGCAAGGTCGCCAACGACTCGAACTTCGTGTTCTTCAACAACCTGAAGAGCCCGGACGGCTCGGTCGAGCACACCGGCGACAACACCACCGGTGAGGGCGAGGGCGACGACGAGGCGATCAAGGTCAACCTGGCCGGCGTCCCCGGCGACGTCGCCAAGATCGTCTTCCCGGTCTCGATCTACGAGGCCGAGAGCCGCCAGCAGAGCTTCGGCCAGGTCCGCAACGCGTACATCCGCGTGGTGAACCAGGCCGACAACTCCGAGCTCGCCCGCTACGACCTCTCCGAGGACGCCTCGACGGAGACCGCCATGGTCTTCGGCGAGCTGTACCGCAACGGGGCGGAGTGGAAGTTCCGCGCCATCGGCCAGGGCTACGCCTCCGGTCTGCGCGGCATCGCCCAGGACTTCGGCGTCAACGTCTGAGCCTGCCAGCAGTCACCCGTCCGGCGCCGTGCACTGTGTGTACGGCGCCGGACGTGCTTTGCACCGCACCACCACAGCACCAGCACCACCACCGCACCACCGCCGGCCCGCCACGCGAGCGTGCCGCGATCACCACGTCGTCCGGGGAGGACCACAACATGGGCGTCACACTCGCCAAGGGGGGCAACGTCTCCCTCTCCAAGGCCGCACCGAACCTCACCCGGGTCCTGGTCGGTCTCGGTTGGGACGCGCGCTCGACCACGGGGGCCGATTTCGACCTCGACGCCAGCGCACTGCTGTGCCGCGACGGCCGGGTCCTGGGGGACGCGTACTTCGTCTTCTACAACAACCTGAAGAGCCCCGAGGGCTCCGTCGAACACACGGGGGACAACCTCACCGGCGAGGGTGAGGGCGACGACGAGTCGATCATCATCGACCTGACCAAGGTGCCGGTCGAGGTCGACAAGATCGTCTTTCCGGTCTCCATCCACGAGGCAGAAGCCCGCCGGCAGAGCTTCGGCCAGGTCAGCAACGCCTTCATCCGCGTGGTGAACGACTCGGACGGCCAGGAACTCGCCCGCTACGACCTCACCGAGGACGCCTCCAGCGAGACCGCGATGATCTTCGGCGAGGTGTACCGGTACGGCGGCGAATGGAAGTTCCGCGCAGTGGGGCAGGGGTACGCGTCGGGGCTCCGGGGCATCGCTCTAGACTTCGGGGTCAACGTTTCGTAAAGCCGTACAAGACGATGGGGTGCCAGTGGTTCTCAAAACCTTCGGCTGGTCGTTCGCAGTCACTGCGCTCGGTCTGGTCGCAGCGGTGTTCTACGGGGGGTGGACCGCATTCGGGATCGTGGCGATCCTGACCATCCTTGAGATCTCGCTGTCCTTCGACAATGCAGTGGTCAACGCCGGAATCCTGAAGAAGATGAACGCCTTCTGGCAGAAGATCTTCCTGACGGTCGGCGTGCTCATCGCCGTGTTCGGCATGCGCCTGGTCTTCCCCGTCGTGATCGTGGCCATCAGCGCCAAGATCGGGCCCATCGACGCAGTCGATCTGGCCCTGAACGACAAGGAGATGTACGAGCAGCTGGTCACGGACGCCCACCCGTCCATCGCCGCCTTCGGCGGCATGTTCCTGCTGATGATCTTCCTCGACTTCATCTTCGAGGACCGGGACATCAAGTGGCTCGCATGGCTGGAGCGCCCGCTGGCGAAGCTGGGCAAGATCGACATGCTCTCGGCGTGCATCGCGCTGATCGTCCTGGTCATCACCTCGATGACCTTCGCCACCCACGCCCACCAGCACGGCGGGGCCCACGTGGACAAGGCGCAGACGGTGCTGGTCTCCGGTGTCCTCGGCCTGATCACCTACATGATCGTCGGTGGTCTGTCCGGCTACTTCGAGAACCGCCTCGAAGAAGAGGAGGAGGCCGAGCACGAAGCCGAGGAGGAGGCCAAGAAGAGCGGCAAGCCCGTCACGGCCGTCGCCATGGCCGGCAAGGCCGCCTTCTTCATGTTCCTCTACCTCGAAGTCCTCGACGCCTCCTTCTCCTTCGACGGGGTCATCGGCGCCTTCGCCATCACCAACGACATCGTGCTGATGGCCCTCGGCCTCGGCATCGGCGCCATGTACGTCCGCTCGCTCACGGTCTACCTGGTCCGCCAGGGCACCCTCGACGACTACGTGTACCTGGAGCACGGCGCGCACTACGCCATCGGCGCGCTCGCCGCGATCCTGCTCGTCACCATCCAGTACGAGATCAACGAGGTCATCACCGGCCTCGTCGGCGTGGTGCTCATCGGCTGGTCCTTCTGGTCCTCCGTGCGCCGCAACAAGCGGATGGAACTGGAGGGTTCCGCCGCCGAGGCATGATCACGGCGGTAATGCGGAACGCTCCATCTGCGGGGCGGCCGGGCTTGGTCTGCGGACTGCCGGGCCGCCCCGCCCGCGTATTCAAAAGGGGGGTAGGGGAATGGGATTCTTCGACGGGATCAGGGGCAGCCGCGCCCTGCAGTTCGACTCGGGCAGCGCCTCGTCGAACGCGATCGAGCTGACCAAGCGGCATCCGACGGTCTCGCTCACCAAACAGGGCGCGGTCCACGGGAACCTGCGGGTCAACCTGTCCTGGCGCATGCGCAGCTCGGACATCGGTGCCCGCAGCGGCGAGGGCGGCCGGCTCCTGCGCCACCCGTTCAAGCTGTTCAAGCCCGACATGGTGCAGGCGCACACCCAGGGCATGGTCAACGTCGACCTCGACCTCGGCTGCCTCTACGAGCTGGCCGACGGCACCCGGGGCGTCGTGCAGCCGCTCGGCAACCTGCACGGTGACATCAACAGCCCGCCGTACGTGAAGCTCAGCGGCGACGACCGGTTCGGGGCGCCCTCCGGGGAGACGGTCTTCGTCAACCTCGACCACGCCGACGAGATCAAGCGGCTGCTGGTGTTCGTCTACATCTACGACCAGACCCCGGCCTTCGACCGGACGCACGCCATGATCACCCTCTACCCGATCACCGGACCGCGGATCGAGATCCCGCTGGAGGAGCGGCAGCCACAGGCCCGCTCCTGTGCGGTGCTCACCCTGGAGCACGTCAAGGGCGAGCTGATCGTCCGGCGCGAGGTGAAGTTCGTGTACGGGTTCCAGGCCGAGCTGGACCGGCTGTACGGGTGGGGCCTGCAGTGGGGGCGGGGCTACAAGAGCACCAAGGCCTGACCGGACCCCGGGCGAATGCCCCGCCCGGGCCCGCCCCGGCGCAGCCCGGCCCGACGCCGGCCAGCTCCGGCCCGACGGGGCCCGGCACCGGGACCCGGTGGCCTCAGCGGCGGATGAACTGCGGGCCCTGCACC
>NZ_JBHYVA010000386.1:0-7941 GCF_042750055.1 Streptomyces sp. NPDC059456 | reverse complement strand
ACCCCCCCCCCCCCACCCCCACCCCGAGCCATCTGGCTCGGGGGTGGTGTTTTTTGTTAAAACCCCCCCGGGCCCGGGGCCCCCCCCCGCCGGAACCCCGGGCGCCGTTTCCTGCTTCGAAGCACGCTGCGGGGGGACCTCCCGCGCCGGGCCGGCCAGCACGGCCTCCGCCGCGCGATCGGCCGCATCGGGATCCTGCAGGTAGCTCCCCTGCGCGGGGTCCCCGTCCGCCGAGTTCGCCGCGATGCCCCTCAGCTCCCACAGGACCCCGGCGCCACCGGCGAGCACCACGCAGCACACGCCGACGAGCAGGCGGACCTTTACGGCCCGTCCGCGAACCCTGCTGAACATCCGGTACTCCCGCCCTGAAACCCCGATCGGCTCCCTGTTCTACGCGCGGCACGGCGAGGGGAGTTCCGGCTTCCGGACGTGTCCGTCCTCACAGCCGGCACGCCCTGGTGCCCCCGTCACCCCCCGTCCTTCCGGACGTCACACAACTGGCCTACCCTCCACCCGAGTTGGGACGTGGGCAGTGACAGGGCAGACAGGAGCCGGACACATGGGACTGCGGAACCGGATCGCGGGAGCGGCGACGGCGGGCCTCGCGGCCCTGATCCTCGCACTGGGCACGGCCCCGGCGGGTGCCGCGGGTGCCGCGGGTGCCGCGGGTGCCGCGGGGGCCGCGCGGGCCCCGGGAGCCGCCGCCGACCTCCCGTACGCGGGATCGACCGGCGTCGGCGTGCACAACGCGTACGAGAAGTCCAAGTACCCCTTCTTCGCGGACGCCCTCGACTCGGGCGCCGCGATGCTGGAACTCGACGTGTGGACGAACTTCTTCGGCAGCTCCTGGCGCGTCTCCCACGACAACCCGTTCGGCAACGACAGCAACTGCGAGAACGCCGCCACCCCCGCCCAGCTGCGCACCAAGTCCCGCAACCAGAACCTCGCCGGCTGCCTCTCCGACATCCGCAGCTGGCACGACGCACATCCCGGCCACCGTCCGATCGTCCTCAAGCTCGAGCTCAAGGACGGCTTCGCCGCCAACCTCGGGCGGGGACCGGCCGACCTCGACGCCCTGCTGAACGCGAAGCTCGGCGACGCGCTCTACGGCCCCGGCCGGCTCGCCGCGGGCCGGCCGGACCTGGACACCGCCGCCCGGGCCGGTGCCTGGCCGGGCCGCGCGGCGATGGCCGGCACGTTCGTGGTGGAGCTGATCCCCGGCACGCTGGAGGAGGGCAACCCGGCCGACTCGCTGTGGACCGACCGGGAGTACGCCGAGCACCTGCGCGCCCTCGCCGCCGCGGGCCGGCTGGGCGAGGCCGCCGCCTTCCCCGCCGTGCACGGGGCCGCGGCCGGCGACCCGCGCGCCCGCTACGCCGACGCCGCGCTGCGCCCCTGGTTCGTGGTCTTCGACGGGGACGCGAGCGCGTACGCGGGCGGCTCGATCGACACGGCCTGGTACGACCGCAACCACTACCTGCTGATCGCCACGGACGCCCAGAACGTGGCGCCCGCCATCGACGGCGTCCACCCGACGGAGGCCCAGGCCCGGGACCGGGTGGCCCTGATGGCCGCGCACCACGCCTCCATCGCCTCGGCGGACTGGTACCCGCTGCCGTCCGTGCTGGCCGCGGTGGTCCCGCGCGGCTAGTACCCTTATTGCGAACTATTCGCAATAAGGGTCGGGTGTGCGGGTCTGATGGCTGCTTCTCCGGTGGTGCTCGGCATCGAGTCCTCCTGCGACGAGACGGGCGCCGGCATCGTGCAGGGCGGCCGCCTCCTCGCGCACGTCGTCGCGTCGAGCATGGACGAGCACGCCCGTTTCGGCGGAGTCGTCCCCGAGATCGCGGCCCGCGCCCATCTGCACGCCTTCAACCCGGTGGTCCGCCGGGCCCTCGACCAGGCCGGACTGCGCGCCGAACAGCTCGACGCGGTGGCCGTCACCACCGGCCCCGGCCTCTCCGGCGCACTCCAGGTCGGCCTGGCCGGGGCGAAGACCCTCGCGTACGCCCTGGGCGTCCCGCTGTACGGGGTCCACCACCTGGCCGGGCACGTCGCCGCCGACACCCTGGAGCACGGGCCGCTGCCCGAGCCGTGCGTGGTGCTGGTCGTCTCCGGCGGGCACACCTCGCTGCTGCTCGTACGGGACCTCGTACGCGAACCGATCCTGCACCTCGGGGACACCCTGGACGACGCGGCCGGGGAGTGCTTCGACAAGGTGGCCCGGGTGTTCGGCCTGCCGTACCCGGGCGGCCCGGCCATCGACCGGGCGGCGCGGGGCGGCGACCCGAAGGCCGTCACGTTCCCCCGCCCGCTGACCGCCGGGCCGCGCGGGCGGGACCCGTACGCGTACTCCTTCTCCTTCTCGGGGCTGAAGACGGCCGCGGCCCGCTGGGCCGAGGGCCACCGGCAGCGCGGGGAGCGCCTCCCGGTCGCCGACGGCGCCGCCTCGCTCCAGGAGGCGGTGGCCGACGTACTGACCCGCAAGGCGGTCGCGGCCTGCACGGAGTACGGCGTGAAGACGCTGGTGGTGGTCGGCGGCGTGGCCGCCAACTCGCGGGTGCGGTTCCTGGCGGAACGGCGCTGCGCCTCGGCCGGGATCGAACTGCGGGTACCGGCCATGACGTTGTGCACGGACAACGGGGCGATGATCGCGGCGGTCGGCGACCTGCTGGTCCGCGCCGGGGCGGAGCCCGCCCCGCGGCACGGGCTGACGATCGACCCGTCGGCCCCGCTGGAGTACGCGGCGCTCCACCCGACGGCGGGCTGACGCGCCCGCGCGGACGCCGGGGAATCCGGGGGCGTACCGGGGTCTCGTGCGGGGGTCTTGTGCGGGAGTCTCGTGCGGGGGTCCCTGAAGGGTCCTGCGGCACCCTGGGGCACCCTGGTCGGACAACCACACCCCGAGGAGCCCCAGTTGTCCGACCAGGCCGCCCGTCCGACCACCCCGCCCGCGCGCCACGTCACCTTCGAACGCCTGCACAACTTCCGCGATCTGGGCGGCTACCGCTCCGCCGACGGCCGCACCGTCGCCTGGGGCGCGCTGTACCGGGCCGACTCCCTCGGCAAGCTCGCGGGCGGCGACTGGGACCGCTTCCTCGGGCTCGGCATACGGACCGTCATCGACCTGCGCTACCCGTGGGAGATCGAGGCCAAGGGCCGCGTCCCCGAGCCCGGGCGGTTCACGTACGCCAACCTCAGCATCGAGCACCGCCCGTACGACCAGGCCGCGATCGACCCCGACATCGACCCCTGGCGGTACCTGGCCGACCGGTTCGCCGAGGTGACCGAGGACGGCGTGGTGGAGATCCGCCGGGCGATCGAGCTCATCGCCACCGGTCCCGGCCCGGTGGTCTTCCACTGCACTTCCGGCAAGGACCGCACCGGCCTGATCGCGGCATTCGTCCTGACCCTCCTCGATGTGTCCGAGGAGGAGATCCTGGCCGATTTCGCGCTCACCGAGCTGGCCACCGCCCGCCTGACGGCCGACTGGCACACCGCCAACCCGGGCCGCACCATGCGCTGGCCTGCGTACGGCCGGGCCCCGGCGACGATCATGTCCCTCGTCCTCGCCGACCTGACCACGCGCTATGGCTCGGCCGCCGGCTATCTCGCCGACCGCGTGGGGATCGCGCCCGGGACGGCGGAGCGGCTGCGGGAGCGTCTGCTGCGCTGATCATGGCCGGAATGTGACGACAGTGAACAGGGCGTGCACTCTTGCCAGTTGAGGTGGGTATCCCAACAATGCGCATGACAACCGAAGGATCTTCGGTTGCATCGTCATATAAGAGGGGAACCCCCACATGCCCCACATCAACAAGCCGCTCGCCGGCGCCGCGCTCTCGCTGTTCCTGATAGGAGCGGCGGCGGCCCCGGCCGTGGCGTCCGCACCCCAGGACAAGACCGCCGCGGCCGTCGCCGTGAACTACGCGGGAACCGTCGCGCTCAGCAACTGCTCCGGTTCCGTCGTCCGCGCCCCCGGCTCCCAGCCGACCGACCCCGCGCTCGTCCTCTCCAACGGGCACTGCCTGGAGACCGGCTTCCCCGGGCCCGGCGAGGTCGTCAAGGACCAGGCGTCCAGCCGCTCGTTCTCGCTGCTCAACGCATCGGGCTCGCGCGTCGCGACGCTGCGCGCGAGCAAGGTCGCGTACGCGACGATGACCGACACGGACATCTCGATCTACCAGCTGACCAAGACGTACGCGCAGATCCAGAGCCAGTACGGCATCAGCGCACTCACCCTCAACGACGCGCACCCGGTGCAGGGCACGGCGATCAAGGTCGTGTCGGGGTACTGGAAGCGGACGTACAGCTGCAACGTCGACGGGTTCGCGTACCGCCTCAAGGAGGGCGAGTGGACCTGGAAGGACTCGGTCCGCTACACCTCGTCCTGCAACACCATCGGCGGCACCTCGGGCTCCCCGGTGATCGACACGACGACGGGCAAGGTCGTCGCCGTCAACAACACGGGCAATGAGGACGGCCAGCGCTGCACGGACAACAACCCGTGCGAGGTGGACGAGACCGGCAAGGTCACCGTCCGCCAGGGCATCAACTACGCGCAGGAGACGTACATCATCGTCCCCTGCATCGGCGCGGGCAACAAGATCGACCTGAACCTCCCCGGCTGCACCCTGCCCAAGCCGTAACGCGACACCTCGGCACGACGGGCCGCCCGCTCGACCGGGCGGGCGGCCACGGCGGGTCGCCGGCCCGCACCCTCCCACCCTGTGCCAGCGTTGACGGGTGCGATCCGCTCACGATGCCCTGACCCCGTTCCTGCACAGCGACATCCCGTACCCGGAGAAGGCGCTGCGCACCATCGCGGTGTACGTGCTGATCCTGGTGCTGCTCCGGCTCACCGGCAAGCGCCAGCTCGCGCAGCTGAGCACCTTCGACCTGGTGGTCATGCTGCTGCTGGCCAACGTCGTGCAGAACGCGGTGATCGGCCCCGACGACTCGGTCGTCGGCGCGGCCTTCGGGGCCGCCGTGCTGCTCGCGGCGAACGCGCTGATGGACCGCCTGGCCGCCCGCTACGAATGGCTGGGCCGCCTCCTGGAAGGCACCCCGACCACCCTGGCCCGCGACGGCCACTGGCTCACCGCGGTGGTCCGCCGCAACGGCCTGCGCGTGGCCGACCTGGACGCGGCGGTCCGCCACCAGGGCGGCGACGACGTCACGGAAACCACGGAGGTCACCCTCGAACCGAGCGGCACCCTGGTGGTCCAGCTGGCGGAACCGGAACAGTCGGCGGACAAACAGGACATCGCCGCCCTCCGGGCCACCCTGACCACCCTCACCCGGAAACTCGACGCCCTGACCGCCAGAATCCCCTGACCACCCCACGACGCACCCCGGCGGTGTCTGCCCCGTCAGACGGGGCTCGCCGGCGCCGTGCTGTCGGGGATCGCGGCTCGGGCGGCGGCGACGAACGCCTCACGCGCGGACTCGGCGCGTTCCATGAGCGGGTCCCGGACCCAGCCGCCGACCAGCTCCGGCCAGGCTGCGGGGCAGCGGTTGGCGAGTGCGACGGTCTGCTCGACCTGCGCGGCGGACATCGTCATGCTCTCGCGAAGGCAGTGGTCCAGCAGGTCCCGGTCGCGCCACCGGTCCTCTTCGTCCTTGGAGGCCCAATCGGTGAGGAACTCCCACGCCACGAACGCAGCGTTGTGGGCGCTGTCTTCGCACCACTCCGGGTTGCCGGGGCAGCGCTCGACTTCCGCGCTCCCAGGACACCACTCGGCTTCGAGCGCGGCGAGTGCCGCGCGCAGCACGGCGCGGTCCGGCGCCAGCCGTTCGAGGCGCAGGCACTGCAGGCGCAGGGCCCGGGCAGAGGACAGAAGGTCCGCGGGGGCGACCAGCTCCAGCGCGGGATACGCCTCTCCCACGGCGTTGGCGTGTTCGAAGAGGAGCGGGTGGCGCTCCTCGTGCGCGAGGCCCGGTAACTGCTTCACCGTGCGGATCAGGGCGTCCGAAGCCCGCAGGAACTCCGCCGCAGCCGAATCGATCCGGGTGCGATGCCATGTGAGGCCATCGGCCCGCCCCTGGACGTGGGCGACCTCCAGGGACGCGTCAGCCTGATGCCGACCCGCTGCGATGGCGGCGTCCGCCGCGCGCTCCGCACTGCGCTTGCTCCACCACGCGGTGACGAGTGCCGCCGGAACGGAGAGAACCGCAGCGAGGGCGCCCAAGTCCGCCATGTCCATGGGTGAATTCTGCCGGGGACGGCTCCGGTTCGGGGGGGCGAACAGGACGGCGGCCCACGAGGAGATCCTCTTGAAGGCGTCACCCTCATACCGCTGTCCTGCGGAAGTCGACTGGAGAAGTTTCCTCGCCTTCGGCGAGCCTGTCGGTGCGCTTGATCCTCCCCAGCGGCTCCCCACCGGGGCCTCGTTCTCCCCGGCGGAGGCCGCATCTGGAGCACGATCGCCGCTGGTCGGGACCGTGATCCGCTCTTTGCCTCGCCTGGCTGAAAAGTGAACCGACCCTCCGCGTCCGGGGGAGACTGGGGGAAGATGATCATCAGAGTGAGCAGGAGGTAAGGAAACCCGATGAGTGCGTTCGTGTACGTGCCGGCCGACGATCCGCTCTTCGGCGCGATCCGGATCGAACTCGACCACGAGGCCGGGACGCTGGGTGTGAGCGGGCACGGACTGCCGCCGGTCGAGATCCGGCGCGCCCCGGGCACCTCGCCGGTGAGCCACGTGCCGATCGGGACCCGCGACCCCGAGCACCTGACTCTCCTCGTCGACGGCGCGGGGACAGCCCTGAGGCCCTCCAAGGGATTCCTGACCCGACGCTCGTACCGCGTCGAGGTCGTTTCCGCGGCACGGGAGTGCCGCTATGTGCTGGTTCCGGACTCCCTCGGCACCAGCCGGCTGCTACGGGACGGGCGGCTGCTCGGCGTCTTCGCATCGACCGGCGACGGGCACGTATCGGCCGACTGGGAGGCGGCGAGCGCGACCGGGGAGGCCCAAGAGCCCTATGACGCGTCCGTGGGGTACGGGCTCGCCGCGGCGTTCGGCACGGGTGCCGAACCGATGTGGCAGATCGCCCTGAACGCCGCGCTCGAACTGTGGCCGTGAAAGGGCCTCGGTCCTCCGTCCGGGGCACCGGGTGGCAGCAGGCCGAACGCGCTGCGAAAGCGACGCCGTGGTATCCCTCGGCCGCGACGAGCGGGGCGTCACGCTGCTCGTCGATCCCGGCCACCCGAAGGTGAAGGCCCTGTACGAGGGTTGGGGGTACCTGCACATCGGCGACCAGCAGCCGTTCCCCGACGCCCCGGTGTACACCACCATGCTCCGCACCCTCGGGTAGCGGCCGTTTGCGTACGAGCAGCACCTGCGGCTCGGCGTGGGTCGGCGCCGGGGGCTACAGCCAGTCGCGCTTTTTGAAGATGATGTACAGGCTGACGCAGACCACTGCCATCAGGAGGATGGCGAAGGGGTAGCCGTAGTGCCAGCTCAGTTCGGGCATGCTGGCGAAGTTCATGCCGTAGATCGTGCCGACCAGGGTGGGTGCGAAGAGGATGGCGGCCCAGGAGGAGATCTTCTTGAAGTCGTCACCCTCACGCGGCTGACCTGCGGAAATCGCCCGAACAGACGGCTCGACCTGCGACGATCGGCCTTTCTGAGCCTTTCACCGTGCTGCCAGTTTGTGCGGCCGATCCTCCCCAGCGGCTCCCCAACGAGGCTTCATTCTCCCCGGATTCTCCCCAGCCACGGATGCCTTCGAGGGTGAAACGGCGCTGGTCAGGGCGTTACCCGGGTGCAGGGGCGGGGCTTACGCAATGTATCGAAGCTATGCGGGAGCCGGGCCCGCCGCGTCTGGGCCTGCCCGACCGGGGCCTGGTCCGGGGGCGCCGCCGCGCCCCCCAGGGGGCGAAATAGCCCGTCAACCGTGCGGGCCCCGCGTGGTGACATATACCCCGCGAGGTGGGCC
>NZ_JBHYVA010000385.1:0-7945 GCF_042750055.1 Streptomyces sp. NPDC059456 | reverse complement strand
GTCTGCGAGACCGAGGGTGCGTTCGTCGAGCCCTTCGGGCCCTTCTACCGGTTCCAGCCCGGGCGCCCCCCCGGCGGGCCCGCGGCTGCGGCTCGGAGCCCGGACCGGGCGGCGGCAGGCGGTCGGGCCCCGGGGGCGTGGAGTACTGGTTCATCGGGGAGTCGGGGTCCTCAGTAGGTGAAGCACTCGGAGTGGATGCGCGCGGACGGCACGCCCGCCCGGAGCAGTGACGCGGTCGTGGCGTCGGCCATGCCGGGCGGCCCGCAGAGGTAGACGTCACGGTCGGACAGATCGGGCACGAGCGCGCGCAGGGCCTGGGGCGCGAGCGGGTCGTACGCGGCGTCGGAGCGGCCCACCAGGTAGTGCAGTGCGGCCTTGCGGGACGCCGCGATGGCTTCCAGCTCTTCGCGCAGGACCAGTTGGCCGGCGTCGCCCGCGCGGTAGAGCAGCGTGAGGTCGCCGGGGCTCGCGGGCAGGGACTCGAAGAGGGCGCGCATCGGTGTGATGCCGATGCCGCCGGCGATCAGCAGGACCTTGGGGCGGGTACGGCGCCGCCCGGTGAGCGCGCCGAACGGGCCGGTCGCCAGGACCCGGGTGCCGGGCCGCAGCCCGCGGACCCTGCGGGAGTGCCCGCCGAGCGACTTCACGGTGATGCGCAGGCGGTCGTCGCGGGCGGGCGCGGAGAGCGAGAACGGCAGGGCGGTGTGCCACAGGCCGCCGCGCAGGAACCGCCAGCGGAAGAACTGGCCGGGCTCGGCCCGGAGTTCGCGGAGACTGTCCCCCTCGATGGTGACGGAGACCACGCCGGGGCCCTCGTGCCGGACGGTGGCGACGCGCAGTCCGTGCCGCAGGGCCTGGCGGACCGGGACGATCCCGCGGTACCAGGCGAGCAGTACGCCGACGACGGTGTGCAGCAGGGCCCAGAACCAGACGGTGAACGAGGTGACGGCGACATCGGGGCCGGCCAGCTGGTGGACGAAGCCCAGCGCGGCGGCGAGGTACGTCAGCAGGTGGATGCCGCGCCACGCTTCGTGCGGGACCCGCCGGCGCACGGCCCGGGCGGAGAACAGGCCCGCGCCCGCCAGCAGGGCGCCGCCCGCGAACGCGGCGATGAGGGCCGGGTAGCGGAACATGGCCCCGGTGGCGGTCAGCAGGTCGGTGCCGGTGCGCAGGGCGTACACGACGAGGGCGAACAGCCCGTGGGCACCGCACAGGACCAGCACCCAGCGGCCGCCGAAAGCGTGCCAGCGGGCGAGGCGGTCGGCGCCGACCCCGTGTTCGACGGCCGGTACGCGCGCCATCAGGAAGAGCATGACGAGGATGCCGTAGCCGGCGAGGAGCCCGCTGAGGTGTGCGGCGGCTCCGATCAGCTCGTCGGGCCGGGCGGAGGGGTGCACCTGGGCGGCCCACAGCAGGGTGACGGCGACCGCACCGGCGGCCAGCCCGGCGCGCAGCCGCTCGGACGCGGTCTTCATCTGCGCCGCCCCGGGCCGGGAGCGTGTGGCGGAGTGGGCGGGAAGGTCATGCCAAGGTCCGTTTCGCTCGGTGCTGCTGGGGCATAGCACCGGCAACTATGCGCAAACGCAATCGGGGCGAGCAATGGCGATGCACACAGAATGAGGTCGGTCACGCGAAGGGTTTTGTGCGGTATGTCCGTATATCTACGACATGTTCACCCAAGAGGGGAGGGTGCGCGGCACCCTGGCGATCGGAGCTTGGGGAAGTCTTTGCGCTTTCACACCAGCACCCCAGCGAAGAACATCGACGCCAGGAGGACGTACTGGACCGAGCAGAGCAGCAGCAGCGGTACCTGAACCCACCGGGACATGCGCCGGACGAGGACGAGTCCGACGAACATCTGCGCATGGTTGCGGTACCACGACATCTCCGCGCCGGCGAAGAACGGAAGCAGGAAGATCGTCACCGTCAGGATCAGAGCGGCCCACTCCTCGACGTCGAGCCGGTGGTCGCGGACGAGCAGGACCGCGGCCGTCGCCACGACGAGCAGGATGAACAGGACGTTGAGCCAGAGCTGGGTCCTGTGTGCGGTCAGGGCGTGCTCCACCAGCCACGGCAGGCGCCCCTCGGGCGTGTACCAGTCCTTGAACGGGAAAGCGTAGGCCTTCGCCATTTCGGCGAAGGGCCGGCGCAGTCCGCCCTGCCCGTAACTGGACGCCTGGATGATCTCGTACGCGTTCCAGTGGCCCGTGGCCTGCCACATCAGCCATTTGGCCCAGAGCACGCCGCACGCGGCGAGCGCCGCCGACGACCCGGCCTTGGCGAAGCGGACCGGCCACGTGTCCCCCCGCCACGCGAAGAACGCGCTGAGCAGCAGCATCCCGACGGCGGCGGCCCCCACGAGATGGCAGGAGGTCGCGACGAAACCACCGGCGGCGGCGATCACCCAGGAGCCGCGCCCGACCCCGACGACGCACACGAGCAGGGCCAGCGTCCCGGTGGCGATCGGGAAGACCGCGTGGAAGTAGATGCCGCCCGGGAAGACGCAGGCGATCGCGAGGGTGAGGGCGGTGGCCCGGGTAAGCCGGGCGCCGAGCAGCCACCACAGCACCGCGAACATCCCGAACAGCGACGACTCCGAGATGACGACGGCCGCGCTCTCGTAGCCGAGCCCGGTGGCGGAGAGCGCCCGGATCGCCATGGGATACCCGGGAAACCAGGCGACGTTCCCGCACACGACGTCCGGAAAGTCCGGGTAGCGCTCCCGGCACCGGAACATCTCGTACCCGGCCCTGGCGATGGACAGGTAGTGCTCGGAATCCCAGCGCCGGCGGCTGTCCGTGGACCAGTACCGCACGGCGGAACCGTCACCGGCGACGGAAGCCGCCGCGACCGGCCAGGTGAGGAGGTTCGTGACCAGCCAGGCGACGAACGGAGGCAGCAGGGCCCGGCACCGGCCGAGGTGGGACGGTCCGGCGGCTTCCGTCGTGGCGGTCATCGGGATCAGTCTGGCCAACGCCCGGCCGGGCCGCGGCCGGACGCCCCGACGGCGCACGGCAGGTCCCCCGTGTGGCCCGCCGGCCAGGGGCTTCGCCGCGGACCCGCAGCACCCGGACCGCGCCCTCAGCCGGCCGCCGCGCGACGGATCGCGGCGAGCGTGCGGGCCACGTCCTCGTCCGTCGTGGACCAGTTGCTCACCGAGATCCGCATGACGCGGCGGCCGCGCCACGTCGAGCCGCTGATCCACGCCGTGCCGTCGGCGAGCAGCCGGGCGAGCACCCGTTCCGTGCGTTCGTCGCCGCCGAACCCGGCGCACACCTGGGTGAACACCACGTCGTTGAGGACCGTCGCGCCGTCGATCGCGGCGATGCCCGAGGCGAACGCGCGGGCGTGCCGGCACAGCCGCTCGACGAGGTCGGCCACCCCCGACCGGCCCAGGGACCTGAGCGCGGCCCACACGGTGAAGGCCCGGCCGCGCCGGGAGAGTTCGGGGACCTTGTCGCTGGGGTCGCCGTGCTCGTGCCGGATCAGGTAGTCGCCGTGCACGCCCATCGCGGCCCGCAGCGCGGTCGGGTCGCGCACGATCGCGAGCCCGCAGTCGTAGGGCACGTTCAGGGTCTTGTGGGCGTCCGTCGCCCAGGAGTCGGCGTCCGAGCAGCCCGCCGTCAGGTGTGCGTACCGCGGCGAGGCGGCCGCCCACAGCCCGAACGCGCCGTCGACGTGCACCCACGCCCCGGCCTCGCGGGCGGCGCGGACCGCCTCGGCGAAGGGGTCGAAGGCGCCGGAATGGATGTCCCCGGCCTGCAGGACGACGATCGTCGGCCCCGGACCGCCGGCCGCCAGCGCGCTCCGCAGGGCCTGCGGCACGATGCGTCCCTGACCGTCCGCCGCCACCGGCTCCGGGCTGCCGAGCCCGAGATGGCGCAGCGCCAGGTCGACGGTGACGTGGCGCTCCTCGCCGACGAGGACGCGCACCGCCGGCCCGCCCGCGAGACCGTCGCGGGCGACGTCCCGGCCCGCCCTGCGCAGCACCGCGTCGCGCCCGGCGGCGAGGCAGGCGAAGTTCGCCATCGCGGCGCCCGTGGTGAACCCGACGGCGCCGTCACCCGGCAGCCCGAGCAGATCGAGCAGCCATCCGCCGGCGATGTCCTCCACCGCCGCGTACGCGGGCGAGACGGCGCGCATCACACAGTTCTGGTCCCACGCGCTGACCAGCCAGTCCGCGGCCAGTGCGGCCGGTTCGGTGCCGCCGATCACGAACCCGTAGAAGCGCCCGCCGGGGAACGCGGTGAGCCCCGGCTCGCAGGCAGTGGCCAGCAGGTCGACGACGTCGGCCGGCTGGCTCGGACCGTCGGGCAGCCCGGCACCCAGCGCGCGCACGATCTCGTCGACCGAAGCGCGGGCGGGAACCGGGCGGTCGTCCAGGCTCGCCAGCCACCGGGCGGCATGCGCGTACGCCCGTCGGAGCGCCTTCTCGCGCGCGTCCATACCTCGGACTATGCGACCGTCACCGCCGTCCCGCAATCGGCGCAGCCCGCAATCGGCAGCCCGCGGTCCGCAGCCCGCCGCTCCCGGGGCGCAGCCCGCTACAGGGCGTCGCGGGCGGCCCGGTCCAGGAACGCCTGCAACGCGGCCAGCTGCCGGTCCACCGCCTCGGTGAACGCGGAGGCGGTCTTGTCCGCGTCGACGCCCTCGGGGCCATGGGTCACCCGGGCCGTCGCCAGCTCTCCCACCCGGGTGGAGAGGGCTCCGACCCTCTCCAGGTCCCGCCTGCCCTCGTCCGTCGTCACCAGGCGGACGGTCGTGAGGGCCTGCGCGAGTTCCGTGTTGGCCGGCGCGTACGCGTCGTCGAGCACGCGCTGCCTGTCGTCCGCGGTCTTGGCCGGGTCCAGGCTCGTCTGCAGCAGCCGGGTGGACTGCTGGACGTACCGGTTCGTGCTCGCCGAGAGTTCGACGTAGGCCGCCCGCCGGATGTCCGCCCGCCGCGCGGCGGCCTCGCTGCTGTGCGTGTCCTTGGCTTCGAAAAAGGCCAGCGTGCTTCCCGTGAGACCCGCCAGGGCGCCGATCAGCGCCCCCACGAGCGCGGCGGACGTGGCCCCCCGCTGCCTCGGCCGCCCGTCGGCCCCGTCACTCGCCTTGTCCCGCTTCTGCGCCATGACCTACCCGTACCGCGGCAGGAAGGGCCCGGCACCTGCGACCACCTGTTGGCACGAACGCCGTGCGGGCGTGTCGCCGCGCCCCTCACCGGCCCCGGCGTGGAACCGTCTGCCCATGACCGAAGGCTCGGCACCTCACATCTCCCCGGCGCGGATCACCGTGCTGGGCGTTCAACCGGGCAATCCGCCCTTTCGCATCGTGGAGGTCGACGGAGAGTTCACCGGCAGGGCGACGTCGATGACGGACGTGCTGCTGATCGCCGCGGAGGCCGGGATCCCGATCCACGACCTCGACGACCTGGACGTCGTGCGGTGGGTCGGCGGCGGCAAGTTCAGCTGGACGCCGCACTAGAGTTCCGCGGTGCCGGCCCGGCCCGCCGCCCGGCACTCCGTCGGACCGATGTCCGATTCCCCCGCGGACCGGGCGGTTCGCGCTGCCGTGGACGGAGCGGACGGAGCGGACGGCCTCGTACGGGTGGGCGGCGGAGCGGTCCGCCGCCCGCCCGGAGCCGAATTCGCTCCGGGGCGGCCGTGGTGCATGATCGGGGGATGTCTGATCGCATCATTGCCGCCTGCGACGGCGCGGCGAAGGGGAACCCCGGACCCGCGGCCTGGGCGTGGGTCATCGCCGACTCGCAGGGCCGCCCCGAGCGCTGGGAGGCCGGGCCGCTGGGCCGGGCCACCAACAACGTGGGCGAGCTCACGGCCCTCCAGCGGCTGCTGGAGTCCCTGGCCCCCGGGACGGCCGTCGAGGTCCGGATGGACTCCCAGTACGCCATGAAGGCGGTCACCCAGTGGCTGCCGGCCTGGAAGCGCAACGGGTGGAAGACCGCGGCCGGCAAGCCCGTCGCCAACCGGGAGCTGGTGGAGCGGATCGACGCGCTGCTGGCCGACCGGGACGTCGAATTCCGCTACGTTCCGGCCCACCGCGCGGACGGCGACCTGCTGAACGCCATCGCGGACCAGGCCGCCAGCGACGCCGCCGTCAGCCAGGAGGCGGCCGGCACGGCCCTCGGCAGCGCGTCGCTCCCCGTGCCCGCTCCGGCCCGTGCCTCCGCGCCCCGTACCAAGCCCGCGAGCACGGCCGGAACCAGGAAGCCCGCGCGCGGCCGGGGCTCCATCAAGGCGAAGTTCCCCGGCAGCTGCCCCTGCGGGAGGTCGTACGCGGCCGGTGACCAGATCAGCAAGCTCGGCACCCGCTGGGGCCACCCGGGCTGCGCCGACCCCGTGGCGAGCGACGCACCCGCGTAGCGGCGGGCGGAGGGCGCCTGCCGGGTGGAGGGTGTGAGACCGCGTCCGAGGGGCAGGCGCGCCGTCACGAGAATCCGACCCAACCACCGTGGAGGGCATTTTCATGACGGAGAACGTGTGGGGCTACCGCGAGAGCTCGGTCCGTCCGGAGGGCATCGACCTGACGGGCTTCAAGGTGGAAGCCGTCGACGGAGGCATCGGCAAGGTGGACAAGCACTCCGACGAGGCCGGCTCCGCATACATCGTGGTGGACACCGGTCCGTGGATCTTCGGCAAGGAGGTCCTCCTCCCGGCCGGCACCGTCTCCCGGATCGACGCGGACGACGAGAGGATCTACGTCGACCGGACGAAGGAGCAGATCAAGAACGCTCCGGAGTTCCACCGCGACGAGCACCTCCAGGACCCGGGATACCGCGGCGACATCGGTACGTACTACGGCTACGGCATCGGCGGACCGTTCGGACCGGGCCCCGTCTGACCGGCGGAGCCCCGCAGCCCCTGAAACCCCTTGACCTCAGGCTGTGTCGAGGTCCTGGCGTGAGGCCGTCTTGATCATCACCTCACGACGGGACCGGGACCCATGACGCCGGGACCGGAGACACGCACGACCGGGCACTCGTACGGGGACCGGGAGGCGTCCTCGGTACGGCCTGGATGGCCGGGCTCGTCGGCGGACCGCGCGGCCACGGGGTGGACCTCGGCGAGGCGGACCTGGCCGTCGGCACGTCGGCCGGTGCGATCGTCGGCGCGCCGCTGACCACCGGTCAGGACCTCGGCCGGCTCGCCGACCCCGCCCGGCCCCCGCGGGAGCCGGCCCCCGTGCGCGCGGTGGACGGCGCGCCGGTGGCGTCCGTGTTCGCCGTGCTGGGCGAGCCCGCACCGGATCCCGGGGAGGCCCGCCGCCGCGTGGGGCGGATCGCGCTCGACCACGCCGGCCCCGACGCCGAGCGGACGCTGATCGCGGGGCGGGCGCGCTCATCGGCGCGGACGCCCGGCCGCGGCAGCGGCTCCTGGTCACCGCCGTGGAGGCGGCGACGGGGGAGCCCGTGGTGCGGGACCGCACCAGCGGAGTGCCGCTCGTCCGCGCGGTGGCGGCGAGCAGTCGTTCCCGGGGGCGGAGCCGCCCGTCGGGATCCGGGGGCGGCGGTACACGGCCGGGGTGTGAGCCCGGGCCGGGCGCGGCGCCGGTTTCCGGCGCAACCACCGCACACTCCAGGCCAGTACGACGCGTGGGGCGCATGGGACGCCCGGCGCGGGGCACACGACGCGCAGGTGGCGTCCCGGCCCCGTGAAGGCGACGTGTGAAGGAGAGAGATCGTGCTGATGGCTCACCCTGCGGTGCTGGCGCGTCTGGTGGAGGAGTACGAGACGGTGGCGCAGCTCCGGGCCGGAGACCGTCAGGACGCGGTGCGGCAGCGGCTGGAGGACGTGGTCTACACGCTGTGCGTGTCGACCGGGACCCGGGACGTCGACGCCGCACTGGCTTCGGCCCGGGAACGGATGAGCGCCGCCCGGCCGGACGCGGCAGCGGACCGCGCCGACACGGGCGGGGGGCGGGCGGGGGGGCGCACGCCCCCGCC
>NZ_JBHYVA010000384.1:0-7952 GCF_042750055.1 Streptomyces sp. NPDC059456 | reverse complement strand
CATAAAGCCTTTCGCGCGGGCTCCCCGATGGCGCCGGCACCGTACCCAACCGTGGGCGCGCCGGGGGGGGCGCCCACCTTGCGGCCGCCGCCCCCCGGCTCATCGACCAGGCCATCCGTGGAAGTGCCGGTTTGCCAGGTGCTTCGGATCCTCTTCGACAGCCGCCGATCCTGTACGGGACCGCCCAGGTCGAGCCTCCTGGTCAGCATAGGAGCATCGACGGGACGGGCCTGACCTACTGGTTCCTGGATCCTCCAGCCGGCCTTCTACCGGCTTCAAGCCATCCTGCCGAACTCCTCCTTCCGCCGGGCTTCGGCGAGGCCCACCGCGAGGCGTACCGCTTCTACCGCGAGGTGGTTGCCGGCGGGCCGGTCGGTCTGGCGGCGCTCTGGCTGCTCCACCATCCCGACCAGGCCAGGGAGGTGCTCGACTGGACGGTCGCTCACGACAAGCTGCTCACCGAGCGGGACGGATGGGAGCGGACGTTGGCCGCGACGCTCCAGGGGCTGACGAAGGAGGACCGGGGCTTCGTCGGGGTGAACCTGGCGCGCCTCCTCAGCGAAGTCGGCTTACCTCAGGGCGATGAGGTCCTGCGCAGGATAGGTGACTCGGGCGTACCGCACAGCGGTATGAACGGCTTCCACGGAGGCACGCCGTGATGTGGGCTCTACCGTCTCGCCTCGCCCATCTGAGAACCCGGCCCGAACACCATGCCTCGGACGCGGACCACGTGGTGGTTCTGTCGCGAGAGCTCATCGCGCAGAACTATCTGGAGATCGGCCGGGCCGACGGCAAGGCAGCCGTTCTCCTGGCTACTGGGGGAACACTCTTCGGTCTCCTTCTTGTACGGCGCCCCCTCGATGCCTTGTGGGCCGGCCCCTTGTGGTGGGCGGCAGCGGCCACCACGACCGGGGCGTTGGTCTTCCTGCTCCTGGCTCTTGCCCCGCGCCGTGGGGCGAGAGCCAGCGAGAGGCACGGCCTCCTCGCATACTACGAAGACGTGGTGCGTGCAGACACGCGTGCCGACTTGTCGGCTGGGCTCAGGCGGGACGGCTCAGATCCGCAGCCCCGGCTACTCCGTGCGCTGACGGAGACCAGCAGGATCGCCCGAGCCAAGAACCGCTGCGTGCGGTGCGCCATTGTCATGCTGCTACCGGCGATCACTGCGGCCTTCCTGGCCGTTGCGTTCGGTCGCTGACCAGCCTCGAACGGGAGGTTCGGTGGTGACGTACCTGTACCCGCAAGGCGTTGCTCGGCTACGTCGTTCGGCATCGCCGTGATTGCGTTGCGGGGGACCGTAGTGCGGCGCGCCAACGGACTTGGCTAGGCGAGCAGAGTGGCCCTGAACCTGTTCCGGATCTCGGTCAAGGGTCCGCGGTCGCGGGTGAAGTAGATCTTGTTGGTGAGTAGGACAGCCCAGCAGTTCCGGGCTCGGCTGACCCACATGCCAGTTCCCGTGAAGCCGTAGTGGACCCAGATGCCCTCGGTGGGGTCGGTGCCGGGGGCGGGGTGCCAGAAGAGGCCGCGGGCGGGGGTGAGGTCGCCAGTTTGGATGCGGAGGGATTCCTTGATCCAGGTTGGGCCGAAGGCTGCTTGGGCGGGGGCGAGCATGTGGCGGAGGAAGAGGGCGAGGTCGTCGAGGACCGAGAATGTGCCGGCGATGCCGCAGACGCCGTCGAGGAGGCGGGCGGAGAAGTCGTGGGCGGTGCCCTTGAGGCGGGTGCCGGTGGTCTCGTCGTACTCGGTGGGGGCGCAGCGGGCCGCCTCGGCGTCGGGCAGGGAGCCGAAGCGGGTCTGCGTCATGCCCAGGGGGTTCCAGATGCGATCGGTGGCGAGTTGTTCCAGGGGCTGGCCCGAGAGGTGCTCGGCGAGGTAGCCGAGGACGAGGGCGGCCCTGTCGGTGTACTCGACGGCTTCGCCGGGCGGGCGGTGGAGGGACTCGTGGAGGACGCCGTCGCGGATGTCTTGGGGGTCGGTTCCGTAGAGGTTCTTCAGGTTGGCGCGCAGCGGTAGGCCGGCGGTGTGGGTGAGGAGGTGGTGGGCCGTGGCCTGGGCGAGGGGGTGGCCTGCGACTTCGTCCCAGAAGGTGCCGAGGGGGGTGTGGAGCTGGAGTTTGCCCTCTTCGGCCAGGGTGCCGATCGTGGACCAGACGGCGAGGATCTTGGTGAGGCTCGCAACGTCGAAGACCGTGTCCAGCCGCATCGGCTCGTCCGGGTGGTCGGGGTCGAGGCGGCCGACGGCTCCGCTGGCCTGGATGCCGTTGGCGTTCCCGACCGCCCACACCGCGCCGGGGTAGACCTCGTCGCGTACGCCGGTCTGGAGGAGGTCTTCGATTCGGGCGGTGGAGGGCGTCGTCATGGTCTCCCGATCGTCGTACGGCTGGGGTGGTCCGTCGGTCAGGTTAGTGAGACGGCCGGGGCGGATTTAGCTTCGCCACGGGCGGAGTCAGGTGAGCTGGTGGTCGAAGGGGATCTCGGCTCGGATCTCCCCCAGATTCTCTGTGGGGACCTGGGTGACGAATTCGAGTGCGGGATTCGACGTCGGCGTACCGTGCTGGGGGTGACGGATACGACTCGAGAAGATGGTCTGGCGGCAGTGCTGCCCGCTCTGTCCGACGCGTTCGGGCTGGGCGCGGTGAGTGATCGGCGGTTCCTTGCCCACGGCCTGATGAACCGGAACTGGCGGCTCGTGACGGCCACGGGAGTGTACGCGCTCAAGGAGATCACCGACGTTCCTCTGCCAAAGGTCCGTAGGAACCTCGCGGTCCTCGTGGACCTGGCCCGTGAGGGCATCCCGGTGCCGGCGCCCCTGTTCGACGCCGGTGGTGACCTCGTGGTGGAACTCGGTGGTCACGGCTACTGCGTCCTGCCGTGGGTGGACGGTGAGCACCTTCAAGGGACGGACCTCCCGCTCGACCAGGTCCGCGATCTCGGTGCTCTTCTCGGCCGCCTGCACGAGGGCTTGCGGCGGAATGGGCCCGGCCCGGTTCCGGAGCAGGCACCGGTTGCGAAGGTCCGCGAAGTGGCTGAGGCCGACCAGGCCGCCGCTGCTCTAGCGAGTCGCCTCCCGGCCGATCCGGTCACCGACTTGGACAAGGCCGCCGCTGAGGCCCTGCACAGCCGCCGAGGCCTCCTCGCCCGGTACGCCGGTGCCCGACCGGACGGCGAGGTGCCGGCCGGGCCGTACGGGTGGACGCACGGCGATTTCCAGTACCGCAACTTGCTGCGCCGCGACGGCCAGGTGGTGGCGGTACTGGACTGGGACCGGCTCGGTGTCCGTCCGTACGGAGAGGAGGTTGCGCGGACCGCGCAGGTGCAGTTCGGGGTAGGTGGTGTCTTCGACCTCGACCGTGTTGCCGCCTTCTGCTCCGGGTACCGGTCCGTGATCGATCTATCTGAGGGCGACCTCGCCGACGCGGTGAAGCGACTGTGGTGGAAGCGGCTGACCGACTTCTGGCAGCTGGAGTTCTACCTCGACCGCCAGGACCCCACCTTCGGCGAGATGTTCCTGACGGACGAGGCACTGCTGAACTGGTGGACCGACCGCGCCGACGAGGTGCAGGCCGCCTACGCAGCCAGTTAGCCGGCGGCTGCTGTCGCCGGGATGAGCCCGGCGGCAGCAAGCTCGGGCAGGCACGGCCGGACCAGCGGCGCTGCCCCGGCGCGGGCCTTCGCGCCGAGGTCGGCCCGGTCAGCCGTCTCGATCGCCCGCACCCAGGCGTCCACGTCGTCGGGGTGGAGGATCACTCCGCCGTCCCCGACCGCCTCGGGAATGCCGCCACGGGACGAGCCGATCGTGGGGACGCCGTGGAGCCCAGCTTCCACGATCACCCGGGGGAAGGCGTCCTCGACTTGGGAGGGCACGAGCAGCAGGTCGTTCGCGGCGTAGATCGGGCTCATGGCGTAGGTGCGGGGGACCCAGTGCACGTTCGGGTGCGCGGTGAACTCGCCAGCCGTGTCCCACCAGCCCTCGACGAGGGTGAACCGGAGGGTGGGCAACCTGCGGATCAGCTGGTGCAGGAGGGCCGCGCCCTTGGCGGGGATGGGGTTGACCATCAGCACGCCGCTGGGGACGTGACCTGATGTGCTGCGCCCTGCGGCGGGGAGGGCCCCGGCGCCGTCGGCCGGCGCGAACGGCGGGTCGAAGACGACCACCTTCGTATCGGCCTGGGCCTGGGCCCGTCCGGCGACGAACTTCGACGTGACGAGGGCGACGTGCGGTCGGCCGTGGAGGACGCCCATGCTGTTGGCCGAGACCGAGTGCAGCCATCCGGCGACCCGAGAGGACCGGCGGGCAAGGGCGGCGAGCTCGGCCGCCCGTTCCTGCGAGGTCACCACCAGCTCCGGCCGGACCTCAGCCAGGAGGCCCCTCAGCGTCGCTTCCACCCTGTCCTGCGGCACGGCCCGGCACGAGACGCCGTTCCACCGGTAGCGGACCTCCCCGCCCGTCTCCTCCCACACGGTTCCGTGGGCACGGAGGTGGGCGCGCAGGTGGCCGATTTGGGCGGACCCGTTCCAGGGGGCCTCGTGGCTGCCGAGGTAGACGACCCGCCAGCCGGCCCGGACGAACTCTTCCGCCATGAGCTGCTGGGAGACCTCGGCGCCCCCGATCAGCAGCGGTGGCGGGGTCCGCCGCCATGCGAACAGCACCGTCGGGCCGGTCACCGGCCACCCGCCCAGTACGTGAAGAGGGCCTGTACGACGGCGGCCGTCTCCTGCCGGTCGCCGTCCCCGGAGGCGACGGCCAACTCCGCAGTCGCCGGGCTGCGGACGGGGCGGCAGAAGTAGTCGCGGAAGTGCGTCAGGAAGGCGGGGTCGTGGAGGAAGTAGTCGGGCTCGACCTCGTGGTGTCCGGCCGCCTTGCGCCGCAGGTGCAAGAGCTCGGGCGTCACGTCCAGGTACAGGGTGTGGTCCGGCCTCAGGTGCGGCATCTCCTCGACCCGTCGGCATAGTTCCGGCAGGATGCCGAAGCCGTGGATCTCGTCCATGGCGTGGGCGTGGGCGAGGAGGGTGTCGACGGTCCGGTCCAGGACGACCAGCCCGCCATGCCGACGGGCGGCGCGCATGCGCTCGCCCTCGATCTCCATGAACGTCACGAACGCCTCCACCTGCTCGGCGGCGGACCGGGTGGCGGGGGTGGGGACGTCCTCGCGTCGCGCGAACGACTTCACGTAGCAGGGGAAGAACATCGCGTCCCGCATCGCCGGCACCCGGCGCAGCCGCCCCAGGGCGGAGGTCTTGCCCCCGTACGAGGGGCCTTCCAGGCCGAGGATCACCACGACCTCCCAAGCCGGTAGAAGCGTTCCGCGAACTGGCCCCGCGGACGGCCGTCCGGGTCGGGCAGCAGATTGGCGGCGACGGTGTGGGCGTGCCGGATCGGCCGGTACATCTTTCGCGCGGGGTGCATCTGCGAGCCGTGCATGTGCAGCAGGGTCACCTTGTCCAGGACGGTGCCCGTGATGTCCTCCAGTTCCGGATCGAGGACGTCGCGTACCCGCTGCCGGAACAGCTGGCGGTCGCATCCGGACAAGGCGTATGTGGACCAGAAGGCGGCGTCCTCCCAGAACCACCGGCAGCCTAGGCGGCGCGCCGCCTCGTGGACGGCGAGGTGGTCCGGGTGGCGGGTGACGGCGGCCGGGGCGAGCAGTTCCGCGTCGTCCATCCCGTCCAGCACCTCGGCGAGCTCGGAGGTGATCCGGTCCACCTGCGCGGGCTCGGGTGCCCGGTACGGCTTCTCGGCGTCCTTGTGCCCCAGGCCGACCCGGGCCGCTCCCAGGGGTAACAGGGACTGGGCGGCTTCGCGGTCGCGGAGTTCGGAGACCGTCTCCAGGCTGTTGTAGGTGCTTTCGAGGGAGGGGTGGACACTGCGGGATCGGGTGAAGACGGTGACCACGGTCAGCGGTCGGGGGCGGGCGAGGAAGGTCCCGGAGGCGGACAGGACGAAGTCGTCGTGATGGGGTTCGATGACGACCACCGGCCGCCCGGACGGCTTGCGCGGCTCGATCCAGTACGGCGCGAGGGTCAGTGGCGCCGTCAGCGTCATGATCTCCTTGGCCCCGGTCAGGGAGTCCATCCAGGACCGGTGCGCGGTCAGGAGGTCGGTGGGGAAGGTGTAGATGCCGTCGGCGTCCGGAAGGGGAAGGCGGGTCACCTGAGGTTCTCCGATCATCGGACGGTGGTGGCGTACCAGTTGCGCCAGAAGCGGGGCGAGGTCAGACCGAGGCGGACGGTCAGCGGGTTCTGCCACCAGAGCATCCGGGCCGTGGACCAGGCGTCGTAGCGGCGGGTGGAGGGCCGCACCCGGAGGTCTTCGAGGACCGCGACCGGCCCGCCCGTGCGGCGGCCGTATGCGGTCAGTCGGGCGAAGAACTCCATGTCCTCGCTCATGAAGTAGTCCGGCCGGTAGCCGTGTATGGCCTTGAACGCGTCCCGGGTGCAGAACTGGTTGACTCCCTGGGCACCCCCGTGGCGGGCGCGGTGGTGGTCCCAGTAGGCGCAGAGCAGACGGGCCCCGAACCGGGCGGGGGTGTAGAGCGGTGGGATGGCCCCACCGACGGCCCCGGCGTCCATCGCGGCGACGGCGGCCGTGATCCCCTCCAGCGGTAGGGCCACGTCGGCGTCGACGAAGAACAGCATCCGGCCTTCGGCCTCGCGGGCTCCGCTGTTCCGGGCCAGGCCAATGCTACGGACCGGCTCCGTCACCACCCTGGCCCCCAGCTCCTTCGCGACGGTCGCGGTGTCGTCGGTGGAGGCGTTGTCCACCACGATCACCTCTCCAACGAGGCCGGAGAGGGCTTCCCAGGCGCGGAGGGAAGCGAAGACGGTGGGCAGGTAGCGGGGCAGGTACTCGGCTTCGTTGTACGCGGGGATGATCACCGAGAGATCGGGATCGGTCACGGCGCGGTCCTTCATGATCGAGGGGACAGGGCAAGGTGCAGGCGGGCCGCCCAGGCGTCGCGGTCGCGGGCCTCCAGGTGGGCGGCGTAGGTCCAGCCGCGAACGGCCTGGAAGGCCACATAGGCGTCCAAGAGCCGGGTATCGACGGGCCGTCCGTAGGCGGCGGCCATGAACACCCGGTCGGACGGCTCCAGGGCGTCGCAGGTCACGAGGGTCTGGGCGAGGTCGTACTCCGGGACCTCGACGGTCGCGGCCTCGAAGTCCACGAGGTAGTCGGGGAGGCGAAGCCGGCCGTGTTCGCCGGAGGTGAGGCGTAGGTCGTCTCCGCGGACCACGTTCTCCAGGTGGAGGTCTCCGTGGCACCACACCAGCCGTTCCACGCGGGCCCCGGCTGCGATGACTTCCAGGGCGGGCGCGAGCCGGACGAAGAGCTGTTTGGGGCAGTGGGTGGCAAGGGCGCTGACCTGCTGGCCGATGCCCGGCGCCAGGGGGACGCCGGGCGGGGCCTTGGTGCTGTGGAAGGCCGTCATCAGCAGGGCGAGCCGCAGCAGGGCCGCGGGACGTGGGATCTGCCCGGCCCGGACGGCGCGGCCCAAGGTGCTCGTTCCGGCATCGGCGGTGACCAGGGCGGAGACTGTCAGACCGGGAACGGGGCCGTGCCCGATTACGACCGGTACCCGCACCCGCCCGGCGGCGGTGACGGCGGCCAGGAGGCGGGCCTCGTCGGCCGCTCCGTGGGTGGTGTCGGCCGCGAACAGCTTGACCACCACCGGGCGGCCGTCGGCGAGACGGACGCGGTAGACAGCCGTCTTCGGCCCACGGCGGACCCGGACAGTCTCGGCCGGAGCCGACCCGGCCAGCTCCGCGCAGGCCCGCTCCACTGCCGGGAACGTGCCGCCGCCGGTCACCGTGCGCCCGCCCCGGCCAGATGCCGCAGGGTGCGGTGCATCTGCTGCCGGTAGGCACGTACGTCCTCGGTGCCAGGGCACGAGCGCATCCACGGCTTGTGGGCCCCGACGAAGTGCACCACGTGCCCGTCCCGGCGGGTGACCGGGC